>JAICGP010000081.1 GCA_025923055.1 Thermoleophilia bacterium | reverse complement strand
GCCTCGAGGACGAGCATCCCGAGCTCGTCACGCCGGACTCGCCGACCCAGCGGGTCGGGGCGGCGCCCTCGGACAAGTTCCGCAAGGTCGAGCACCTCTCGCCGATGGGCTCGCTCGAGAAGGTGACGACCGAGGAGACGCTCCTCAAGTGGGCGGACGACGTGCGCAAGCGACTCGACTCGGACGAGCCCGTCGCCTACGTGACCGAGCCGAAGATCGACGGCTCGGCGGTATCGCTCGTCTACGAGGACGGCAGGTTCGTGCGTGGCGCGACGCGCGGCGACGGCGAGCGCGGCGAGGACGTGACGCCCAACCTGCGCACGATCAAGGCGATTCCGCTCGCCATGCGCTCGCTCGACGGCGATGCGCCTCCGGGCCTGCTCGAGGTGCGGGGCGAGGTCTACTTCCCCCTCTCGGCCTTCAACCGCCTCAACGAGCGCCTCGCCGCCGAGGGGAAGAAGACGGCGCCGAACCCGCGCAACGCGGCGGCGGGCTCCCTCAGGCAGCTCAACCCGCAGATCACCGCGGAGCGCGAGCTCTCGATCTGGACGTACGGCCTCGGCCGCACCGACGGGGTCGAGCTCCCCACCCAGTGGGCGACGCTCGAGTGGCTGCGCGAGCGGGGCTTCCGCACCAATCCCCACGCCCGCCGGCACGAGTCGCTCGAGTCGGTCGCCCGCGAGTGTGCGGAGTGGGAGCGGAAGCGGATCGAGCTCGACTACGAGATCGACGGCATCGTGATCAAGGTGGACTCGCTCGACCAGCAGCGGCGGCTGGGCGCGCTCCACGGACGGCCCCGCTGGGCGCGCGCCTACAAGTGGGCTCCCATGACCGCCGAGACGAAGCTCCGGAAGATCCACATCCGCGTCGGCCGCACCGGCAACCTCAACCCGTGGGCCCAGCTCGAGCCGGTGGAGGTGGGCGGCGTCACGGTCTCCCAGGCGACCCTCCACAACGAGGAGGACATCAACCGCAAGGACATCCGCGAGGGCGACACGGTCATCGTCCAGCGGGCCGGAGACGTCATCCCGCAGGTCGTCGGGCCGGTCCTCCCGCACGCCAAGGGGACGAGGCGCTTCCGCATGCCGAAGAAGTGCCCGCTCTGCGGGACGGACATCGTCAAGCCCGAGGGCGAGGTCATGCACCGCTGCCCGAACAGCGCGTGCCCCTCGCGAGGGCTCGAGTCGCTCATCAACTGGGTGATGGCGGCGGCCGACATCGAAGGAGTCGGCGAGCAGTTCGTCCGTCGCCTCTGGGACCTCGGCCTGCTGCGCTCGATCCCGGATCTCTACCGGCTGACGACCGAGCAGCTCGTCGAGCTCGACGGGTACGGAGAGGTCTCCGCGCGTAACGCGATCGACTCCATCCAGGCGTCGCGGGGCATCCGCTTCTCGCGAATCCTCTTCGGCCTCAACATCCCCGACGTCGGCTGGGTCACGGCCCAGAGCCTCGCCCGGCACTTCGGCACCGTCGACAGGCTGCTCGCCGCGAGCCAGGAGGACGTCGAGGAGGTCGAGGGGATCGGCCCGGACCGCGCCGAGTCGATCGCCACCTGGTTCGCCGACGAGAAGAACCGCGCTCTCGTGGAGGAGCTGCGCGGGCTCGGGCTCCACTTCGAGCTCGGCGCCGGCGAGCGCCCCGTCGAGGGGCCGCTGACCGGCAGGAGCTACGTGATCACCGGCACGCTCGAGCGGTGGTCCCGCGACCAGGCGAAGGCCGCGCTGGAGGAGCGCGGCGCCAAGGTGACGGACTCGGTCTCGAAGAAGACGAGCGGCCTCGTCGTCGGCGAGGGCCCGGGGTCGAAGCTCGAGAAGGCGCAGCGCGCCGGCGTCGAGATCCTCGACGAGGCGGGCTTCGAGCGGCTGCTCGCCGAGTCCTCCGGTTAGAGCGCCCCGGCGAGGGCCTGGGCGAAGCGGTCCTGCGCCCGGCGGGCGTTCTCCCACCGGATCGGGCTGCCGTTCTGGAGGACGGAGAAGAGATACCGCGAGCCGACGTAGCCGGAGAGCGCCGACGCAGCGCTCGTGGTGCCCGTCTTGGCGCGAACCCGGCCGCGGGCGGGGCGGCGGCGCATGCGGTCCTCGAGCGTCCCGTCCACCCCCGCCACGGGGAGCGAGGCGACGAACGGCTGTCTCACCACCGGATCGGCCCACGCCGACTCGAGCAGCCGGCCGAGCGAGCGTGCCGTGAAGCGGTTGTAGAGGGAGAGCCCGGAGCCGTCCGCGAGACGCACGCCGCGTAGCGGGACGCCCCGGCCCGCGAGCACCCGCCGCATGACGAGGCAGCCGGCTGCGGCCGTCCCCGCGTCCCGCATTCTCGCCCCGAGGTGCTTGACGAGCATCTCGGCGAAGAAGTTGTCGCTCCGCTTGTTCATGCTCCGCACGAGCGTCGCCGCGGGCGCCGAGCGGATCCTCGTCAGGAAGACCGAGCCGCTCGGCGTCCGGCCGGTGCGGGCCGGCCCGAGGACCGTCACCCCCGCGCGGCGCAGCTCGGCCCGGAACCTGCGCGCCGCGGCCAGGGCGGGCCTGTCGACCATCCGCCCGTCGACCCGCGCGCGGTTGACGACGAGCGCGGACAGCGGCGGCGACTCCACCTTGTACCAGGAGGACCGCCAGCCGTCGCCAGTGCGACGCTTGTCGTAGTACCTCTCGTCGCCCACGATGCGACCGGTGACGCGCGTGATGCCCTGGTTGCGGACCGCCACGGCGAGCGTGCGCAGGTCGGTCCCGGTCAGGGTCGGGTCGCCGTAGCCCTTGAGGATGAGACGCCCTCGCCAGGTACTCCCGGTGAGCGAGCCGCGCCCGCGCACGGCGGTCTGGATGCGGTAGTCGGGCCCGAGCCGGTCGAGCACGGACACCGCGACGGCGAGCTTCTGGTTCGACGCGGGCGCGAGGGAGCGGTTCCGGTGCAGCGTGTAGACGACGCGGCCCGTCGTGTGCTCGAGCGCGAAGGCGCCGGTGCGGGCGCGGGAGACACCCGAGATGGTGAGGGCGCCGTCGAGGCGGTCGCCGAGGCTCTGTGCGGGCGCGGGCGCGGCGAGGACCGCGGGCACGATCGCGAGCGCCGCGAGGACCGCGAGCACGCGCTTCCGGATGACCCAGTGTCCTCTCAAATGCCGGTAGGCCCCGCCGAGGCGCAGGATAGGACGTTCGGCCCTTGGAGTGTGTAAGCGATCCGTATACGTTCAAGCAGGCAGCCGATGGAAGACGTGACCAGTCTCTGCGCCCGCATCCGCGTCCTCCTCGACCAGCGGAACGGCACGTCGGCGGACGACGTCGAGCATACGCTCACCGACGGCTACGCACGGGCGCTCGCGCTCGAGGGCGAGCGGCTGCGGGCGCAGGAGCGCCTGCACGCGCTCGCCGGGAGCGCCGATCACGTCGACGAGCTGAGCGCCCTCAAGGTCCGCGTGGCGGCGATCGACGAGCAGCTCGCCGAGCTGCGCGGGCTCCTCGGCGTCCTCGCGGCCAGCCTCTAGAGCTCTCTCAGACTATCCCGCTGCGCACGGCGTACACCGCGGCCTGGATCCGGTTGTCGATCTGGAGCTTCATGAGGATGTTCGAGATGTGGTTCTTCACCGTCTTCGGGCTGATGAAGAGCTCGCGGGCGATCTCCGCGTTGTCCTTGCCGTTTGCGATCAGGCGCAGGACCTCGAGCTCCCGCTCCGAGAGCTCCGCGCGGATCGTCTCGGCCGCGACGGTGTCGGCGCTCTGCGCCCGCAGACGCTGGAGGACCTTGGCCGCGATCTGCGGCGAGATGAGCGACTCTCCGGCCGCCGCGGCGCGAATGCCGGCCATCAGCTGGTCGATGGACGAGTCCTTGAGCAGGTAGCCGCAGGCCCCGGCCATGACGGCGTCCATGACGTCCTCGTCGTCGGCCGAGATCGTGAGGACGACGACGCGCGCGAGCGGTGCGATGCCGGAGATGCGGCGCGTCGTCTCGACGCCGGTGAGGCCCGGCATCTTCAGGTCCATGATGACGACGTCCGGCGCGAGCTCCCCGACCTGCTGTAGGGCCGCGCTGCCGTTCTCTGCCTCGCCGACGACGTGGACCCCCTGCTCCTCGAGCAGGCTCCGCAGACCCGTGCGGAAGAGGTCGTGGTCGTCCACGAGCAGGACGCGCAGCTCATCGAGTCCCTTCGGGGAGTGCCGCTCCTCACCGGCGGACGTCGTGGCCCCCTTTCCGTGCCTGGCAGAGGCTGCCGATTGTAGACGGGTCCCGGCTAGAGGAGGGTGATCGTGATCGTCCGATGGCCCCAGGCGAGCGCCTGCGAGCACCTCGGGAACCAGAGGTCGATCTTCGCCCCGCGGACGGCGGAGCCGGTGTCCGCGGCGACGCCCTCCCCGTAGCCGGGGATCGACATGCGCGTCCCCAGGGGGATGACGGCGGGGTCCACGGCGACGACGCCCCACCCCACGGGGACGCCCGTGGCCGTCGTGCCGCGCAGGCAGTAGCCCGTCGAGGAGACCGTCATCGTCGAGCCGGCGGACGTGGGCGCGGGCGCGGCGGTCGGCGCGGGTGCGCTGTTCCCTCCGGCGGTAGACGCGGAACTGCCGGAGACGGGGACGGCCGCGGCCTTCTCCTCGGCCGCCGCCGCCCGGGCCGTGAGCCGCTCGAGCGCGGCCCCCGCGAGCTCGCTGCGGCGCGACAGGTCGGCGAGGTAGGCGGAGCGAGCGCTCCGGGCCGCCGCGAGCGCCTCGCGCTCCGCGGAGGCCTCGCCGACGAGCGCCCGCACCTGTGCCCGCCGCTCGGAGAGCGTCCGCACGGCTCGACGGACCTCGGTCCGCGCCTCGCGGACCTGGCGGAGGATGCTCCCGTCCTGCCTGGCGACGCGCCCGAGGCCGTCGAGAGCCGAGAGGGCCTCGTCGAGCGACTCGGCTCCGAGGAGGACGGCGAGCGGGTCGACCTCACCGTGGACGTAGAGCGTCTGCAGGCGCGACGCGAGCCGCCGCTCGGCCTCCTCGGCGTCCGCGCGCGCGAGCTCCAGCCTGCGCTGCGCGGCCTCGACCTGCGCCTCGATCGTCGCCTGCCGGTCGAGGAGGGCGTCGAGCCGCCGCTCGGCCCGCGCGAGGTCGCTCTCGAGCGCGTAGAGCTCCAGGAGCGCCTCCTGCGCCTGCACCTCGAGGCCACGGGTCTCGGCACGCAGCTGCTCGACCTCGCTGCGAAGGTCGGCCGGATCGTCGGCTCGCGCCGAGGATGGAGCGATGAGCGCGGCGAGCGCCAGGGCGGTCACCGCCGCGAGCCGTGTCCAGGGCCGTGTCCGAGCCGTGCACACGAAGGCGGCACCCTAGCAGGCGATGCGGCCCGCCCGCGCCGGGCATCTCCTTCCTCCTCGCGCCACTGTCGGGATCCCCTGTTAGTATCCGCGCCTTCGTGAAGGCGCCCTGCCGCACCTACGCGCCTGCACCGTTGGCCAGCCGGGGGTAGGTATCCGACCGACGAGACGACACGCATTTCTTCTGCTGCTCCTCGTGCTGACGGCGCTGCCGCTGGCCGGGCCGGCCGTCCCGGCTCCCCAGGTGGAGTCGAAGCAGGCGGAGGCGCGCCAGGTGCTCGCCCAGATCCAGCAGCTCGACGGCGACCTCGGTCTCGTCGTCGAGTCGTTCAACGCAGCGCAGATCGAGCTCGACAGGATCGAGGCCGAGCAGCGCGCGAACGAGCGCCGGCTCGAGGTCGCGCGCGCGAACCTCGGGGACGCCCAGTCGAACCTCGAGACCCGCCTCGTGGAGCTCTACGTCAACGGGCAGACGGATCTCGTGGAGATCCTGCTCGGCTCGTCGAGCCTCGACGAGATCCTCGACGGGCTCGAGACGGCCGACCGCGTCTCCACACAGGACTCGCAGATCCTCGAGGAGGTCCGGCGCTTCCGGGGCGAGGTCAAGCGTCGCGAGGCGCAGCTCGAGGAGGCGGTCGCCGAGCAGGAGCGGATCGTCGCCGAGCGGGCGGCGAAGCGACGCGAGATCGAGGCCGCTCTCGCGGAGCGCGAGCAGCTCCTCTCCTCGATCAGGGAGGAGATCGAGCGCATCCGGGCCGAGGAGCGCGCCGAGCAGCGCCGGCTCGAGGCGGAGGCGCGCTCTCGGCTCGCCTCGCAGCCGTCCTCGCCTCCTCCCGCCGCGCAAGCTCCCACGGGCGCTCCTCCGTCGCAGTACGGCGGCGTCGTCGGCATCGCGATGCAGTACCTGGGGATCCCGTACCGCTGGGGCGGCTCCTCGCCCAGCACCGGCTTCGACTGCTCCGGCTTCGTCATGTACGTCTACTCGCAGGTCGGCGTCTCGCTCCCCCACAACGCCGCCATGCAGTACGGCTACGGGAGCCCGGTCTCGCGCTCGGAGCTCCAGGCCGGCGACCTCGTCTTCTTCAACGGACTCGGGCACAACGGCATCTACATCGGCGGGGGCCAGTTCATCCACTCGCCGCACACGGGCGACGTCGTCAAGATCTCCTCCCTGACCGGGTGGTACGCGTCCACCTACGTCGGGGCCCGCCGCCTCTAGGCCCAGGCAGGGAAGTCGGGCCGCAGGGAGAATCTCCCTGGTCCCGCTAGGCTTTCAGACCTCATGCGAACGATCTGGAACGGCTCCATCAACTTCGGCCTGGTCAACATCCCGATCGGGCTCGCCGTGGCGCAGCAGCGCAAGGACGTCGCGTTCCGCACGCTTCACCGCGAATGCGGGACGCCCATCAAGCAGAAGCGCTGGTGCCCGGTGCACGAGCGGGACGTCGAGGCCGACGAGCTCGTGAAGGGCTGGGAGTTCTCCAAGGGGCAGTTCGTGATCGTGGAGGAGTCCGACTTCGAGGCCGTGGCGCTGACCCGCTCCCAGTCGATCGACATCGACCGCTTCGTCTCCCTCGACGACGTCGACCCAATCTACTTCGACCGCACGTACTACCTCGCCCCGGCCGACGCGGACGCCCAGCGGCGGCCCTACGTGCTGCTCCTGCGGGCCATGCAGGAGGCGAACGTCGCCGCGATCGGCAAGTTCGTCCTCTGGGGCAAGGAGAACCTCTGCCTCATCCGGCCGCTCGGCGAGTCGCTCGCGCTCGAGACGCTCTTCTTCGCCGAGGACATCCGACCGCGAGCGGAGATCGACGATGCGGTCGGCGAGACGGACGTGAAGGACCCGGAGCTCGACATGGCGAGGCAGCTCGTCGCGAGCCTCGTCGGCGACTTCGCCCCAGACGAGTTCGAGAACGAGTACCGGCGGGAGCTGCGCGCGATGCTCGAGGCGAAGCTCGCGGGCGAGGAGATCGCGGTGCCCGAGCCGGTCGAGACCGCGCCGGTCGTCGACCTGATGGAGGCGCTCAAGCAGAGCGTCGCGCAGGCGCAGAAGTCGAAGGGCGCCGACGGCAAGGCGCCCGCCAAGAAGGCGCCCGCCCGCAAGAAGCGGGCCGCCTCCGCCTCGCGCTGAGAGCCGCCGGCCCTAGGCCGCCGGCGACGTGGACGCCGCGCGGGCCGCCTCGAGGTGCGCCTGGAAGAGGGTCTTGTCGATCTTGCCGTGGTAGATCGGGATCGCCTCCTCGATGCACACACGGATGACCTCGTCCCGCTGGATGCCCAGCTCCTTCGACAGCTCCTCGGGCGTCAGGTGGTTCGCCACGCTACGGCCTCCTTCCGGATCGGAGCGCAAAAAAGCCCGCCGGCAAGGCTCGGGCGGGCTCGTCGCGCAGTCTCGAGTTTTGCGTCGCGGCGCTCAACGGCCCCGCGCTCCCTTCACGACCATGATCACAGGATACGGTTTCGCGGGTGACGGCGGCAACGCTCCTTCGAGGGTTTCGGATGCACGTTGCGGAGATCGGCGGCGTGCGGACCCGGTACTGGGTCGGAGGCGAGGGGCCGCCGCTCCTCCTCGTCCACGGCCTCGGCGGCGCCGCCGTCAACTTCGTCGACCTCGCGCCGCTCCTGGCCCGCCGCCATCGCGTGCTCCTCCCGGACCTGCCGGGCCACGGGGGCACGGAGGGGCTCGCCCGTCTCGCCGGCCTCGGCGACCTCGCCGCACACGCGGCCGCCGTCGCCGAGCGCGAGCGGATGCTCCCGACGGCCGTCGTCGGCTACTCGATGGGGGGCGTCGTCGCCCTCCGGCTGGCGGCGGCGCGCCCGCAGTCGGCCACGGCACTCGCTCTGATCGCGCCCGGCGGCATCGTCTCGGCGACGAGACGCGGGCGGATCTGGCTCGCCGCCGTCTCGGCGCTCCGGCCCGCCCGGGCGGTCGCCCGCGCCCGCCGCTCGATCGCCCGGCGGCCGAACCTGCGCCTTCCGGTCTTCGGCTTCTGGGGCGCCGCCGACCCCCGCCGGCTGACGCCCGACGGGGTGCTCGGCCTCCTCGAGGCGCAGCCCGAGCACACCGACGTGCCGGGGGCCGCCAGGGCGCTCGTGCGGGACGATCCCAGACCCGACCTCCACCGCGTCCGCTGCCCGACGCTCCTCGTCTGGGGCGCGCGCGACCGCCTCGTCCCGCTCTCGGACGGGTTCGAGTACGCCCGCCGTCTGCGCTGTCCCATCCGCGTCCTTCCTGCGGCGGGGCACCTCGTCGTCGGCGAGTACCCGCACGAGACGGCGGCGCTCCTCGAGGAGTTCCTCCAGCGGGTCGCGGAGGACGGCGAGCTAGACCGGGTTGGGGAGGTCGACGAACTCCCACGCGAGGTCGAAGCGCTCGGCGATCCTCGCCGAGAGCGCCTGCACCCCTAGGGTCTCGGTCGCGTAGTGGCCGCCCGCGACGAAGTGGACGCCGGACTCCTTCGCCGCGTGCTTCGTCGGCTCGTCGGCCTCGCCCGTGACGAAGCAGTCGTAGCCCTCCGCGGCGGCCTGGGCGAGGTAGCGCGCCGCCCCGCCGGTGCAGACGGCGACGCGCTCGACGAGCTCGGGCCCGTACGAGAAGACGAGCGGCATGCGTCCCAGGCGCTCCTGCACGCGCTCGGCGACGGCGCTCACCGGAGCCGGCTCGGGTAGGCGGCCGCCGTACCCGAGGCCGTCGGCGAAGCGCGCCTCTCGCTCGATCCCGAGCTCCTCGCAGAGGAGCGCGTTGTTGCCGACCTCGGGATGGGCGTCGAGTGCCAGGTGGTAGGCGACGAGGGTCAGGTCGGCGTCGAAGAGCGCCCGCAGCCGCTCGCGCAGCACCGGGCCGACCACGCGGCTCTCCTTCTCCCAGAAGAGCCCGTGATGGACGAGCACCATCTGCGCCCCCGCCTGCGCTGCGCGCTCGAAGAGCTCGCGCGAGGCCGAGACGCCGCAGAGGAGCTTGCGCACCTCGGCGGCACCCACGACCTGAAGCCCCATGGGCCCGTAGTCGGGATAGGAGGCGAGGTCGAGATACTCGTCCGCCCACGCGACGATCTCGTCCCGCGCTGCCATTGCTAGCGCCCTCCGGCGGAGCCGGGGTGCAGGTCCAGCGCGCGAAAACCGAGTCGGCCGAGGACGCGAGGAGGATGCATTCGAGGATCGTATGCATCCGACTGAGGACGACGGCCGGCGAAGCGCTCGCAGCCGCCCGGGCATGTGCACTGGTTCCGTCGGCGGGTGCTTAGATACCCTATGGCGCGTTCGGGGTGTAGCGCAGCCTGGTAGCGCGCGCCGTTCGGGTCGGCGAGGTCCCCGGTTCAAATCCGGGCACCCCGATTGAGGATGGGAACCCTTGTTCCCGATCGCCCTCCTCAGAGCTGGCGGTGGACGATCGCCGTGCAGG
Source organism: Thermoleophilia bacterium (assembly GCA_025923055.1). Classification (GTDB taxonomy): domain Bacteria; phylum Actinomycetota; class Thermoleophilia; order Gaiellales; family Gaiellaceae; genus JAIBJN01. Next base: position 1,726 of record JAICGP010000081.1, on the reverse strand, counting down.
CGTTCTCGACGTAGTCGAGCCCGGCCGCCTCGGCGATGCGGCGGGCCTCGGCCGAGACCACGCCGAGCTGGAGCCAGAGCGCCCCGGCTCCCACGGCGACGGCCTCCTCTGCCACGCCGGGGCAGAACTCGCTCCGGCGGAAGACGTCCACGAGGTCGATCGGTGCATCGATCTCGCTCAGCGAGGCGACGCGGGGCACGCCGTGGATCTCGTCCGGCCCGTTCGGCCGGACCGGGATGACCTCGTAGCCCTGGTCCAGGAGGTAGCGCAGCACCGAGTTGCTCGGCCGCTCCGGCCGGGGCGAGGCGCCGACCAGCGCGATCGTGCGCGCCTCCGCCATGATCTCGAGCGCGGTTCGGGCCACGGCGCAAGGCTATCCTTCGAGTCATGGCCGACCGCCTGCGGGTCGCATGCGTGCAGATCAACTCCTCCGGCTCGAAGGCGGACAACCTCGAGCGCATGGAGGGCCTCGTCGCCCGTGCCGCCGCGACCGGCGCCGACCTCGTCCTCCTGCCGGAGAAGTGGAACGGCTTCGGCTCGCACGAGATCCTGCAGGAGGTCGCCGAGCCGCTCGAGGGCGGCGAGACGGTCGCGGCCATGAGCCGCTGGGCGCAGAGCCACGGGATCACGCTCGTCGGCGGGTCGATCGCCGAGCGCCGCGAGGGACGCGACAAGCTCTCGAACACGTGCGTCGTCTTCGACGCGGACGGCGACGTCGTCGCCGTCTACCGCAAGATCCACATGTTCGACGTCGAGGTCGGCGGGCACGTCTATCGCGAGTCGGAGTCGGAGGAGCCCGGCGAGGGTCCGGTCGCCTGCGAGGTCGAGGGGTGGGGGCTCGGGCTGACGGTCTGCTACGACCTCCGCTTCCCCGAGCTGTACCGCATCCTCGCCGTCGAGGGCGCCGAGCTCGTCACGGTGCCGGCCGCGTTCACGCTCTACACGGGCAAGGACCACTGGGAGCTCCTGCTTCGGGCCCGCGCGGTCGAGAATCAGTGCTACGTCGCGGCGGCGAACCAGTGGGGCGTCCACGCGGAGGGGAAGGCCTCGTACGGGAGGAGCATGATCGTCGATCCCTGGGGTGTCGTCGTCGCGCAGGCTCCGGACGAGGACGCCGTCGTCTCCGCCGAGCTCGAGCGGGCCCACCTGGAGCGCGTGCGCCGCGCGCTGCCGTCGCTCGCCAACCGCCAGCCCGCCGCGTACACGTGGCCCGCGGAGGTCTAGAGGACGGTCGGCGTCGGCCGGAGGCCGTTCTCTTCGACGTCGACTTCACACTCGCCAAGCCCGGCCCGCTGCTCGGGCCAGAGGGCTACCGCGAGGCGGGGGCGCGTCACGGCCTGACGCTCGACCCGGCCCTCTACCGGCAGGCCCGGGCAGCCGCGGTCGAGGACCTCGAGCACCATCCGGAGCTCGAGCACGACGAGGAGATCTGGGTGCGCTTCACGGAGGACATCGTCCGCGGCATGGGCGGCGAGGGCCCTCGCGCGAGCGAGGTCGCGCGGGCGATCACCGACGGCTGGCTCCACTCGGCCAACTTCGAGCTCTACGAGGACACGCTGCCCGTCCTGGCCGAGCTCCGCGGCCACGGCCTGCGCCTCGGGCTCGTCTCCAACACGAGCCGGGACCTCGATGCCTTCGTCGGCCACTTCTCGCTCGACGTCGACGCGTGGATCTCCTCGGGCGAGCACGGGAAGGTGAAGCCCGACCCGTCGATCTTCCAGGCCAT
>JAICGP010000080.1 GCA_025923055.1 Thermoleophilia bacterium | reverse complement strand
GCACGCGGTTTAGGAAACCGCTGCTCTATCCACTGAGCTACGGGGGCGGCGAGGTCACGGTAGCACCGTCCCGGGCGCCGGACGAACCGCGCGAGGTCTGACAGAATGCCGCCGCCCATTGCTCTTCCCAAGGAGGGGGAACCATGCTGGCAGGCAGGCTCGGGCGCGCCGCGGCTCTCGTCGCGGCGACGCTCACGACACTCGTGGGCGCCGGTTCGGCGCTCGCACAGGCACCCTCGGTCGTCGTCGAGGACGGCGTCACGCAGCCGGTCTTCGGGTACGAGGACGCGATCCGCGAGCGCGTCTGGGTGGAGTCCGACTTCGACAGCGACCGGGACGGGGTCGCCGACGAGATCGCGGTGGACATCATGCGGCCGGCCGAGACCGAGGAGGGGCTCGCCGTCCCGGCGATCATCGACGCGAGCCCGTACTACACGACCCTCGGCCGCGGCAACGAGGGCGAGCTCAAGGAGGACACGGACGGGGACGGGCGCCTCGACCGCTGGCCGCTCTTCTACGACAACTACTTCGTCCCCCGGGGCTACGCCGTCATCCTGCTCGACATGGTCGGAACGGCGAGCTCGACCGGCTGCCCGCGGCACGGAGGCCTGGAGGACGTCGGGAGCGGCCGCGTCGCCATCGACTGGCTGAACGGCCGGCGGGCCGGGCGCGACGCCGCCGGCAACCCGGTCACGGCCGACTGGCACAACGGCAAGGCCGGAATGATCGGGAAGTCCTACGACGGGACGCTCGCCAACGGCACGGCCTCGACGGGCGTTGCCGGCCTCACCACGATCGTGCCGATCTCGGCCATCTCGAGCTGGTACGAGTACTCGCGCTCGAACGGGATCCGGTTCAACACGAACTACCCGAGCTTCCTGGCGGGCGCGATCACGGACGACGACAATCTCGCCCACTGCGCGCCGGTCCGCCAGTTCTTCAACGAGAACGACGGCGACGAGACGGGCGACTACACGCCGTTCTGGGTCGAGCGGGACTACGTGAAGGACGTCGGGAACGTCTCGACGAGCGTCTTCGCCGTCCACGGCCTCCAGGACGACAACGTCAAGACGGACGACTTCGCCAAGTGGTGGGACGAGCTCTCGGCCCGCGACGTGCCGCGCAAGATCTGGCTCACGGGCACCGGGCACATCGAGGCGTTCGACTTCCGCCGGGCCGAGTGGGTGAGCACCATCCACCGCTGGTTCGACTACTGGCTGCAGGGCTACCCGAACGGGATCATGGGCGAGCCCATGGCGGACGTCGAGGTGGCCGCGGACACGTGGGAGACGTACGAGGACTGGCCCGTTCCCGGGACGGAGGCCGTCAACGTCTGGCTGCGCCCCGGCGACCCGGCGGGCAGGCTCGGGCTCATCCCGCAACCGGGCACGCCGCAGGAGCGCTCGTTCACGGACAACCCGAACCAGAGCGAGAACTCGGCGATGTCGAATCCCGAGACGCCCTCGGCGAGCAAGCTCGTCTTCCTCTCGCAGCCGCTCCAGCGGGACCTGCGCATCTCCGGCGCGCCGGTGATCACGGTCCGCGCCGCGTCGAGCCTCGACACCGCCTACCTGGGCGCGATCCTCGTCGACTACGGGACGAAGACGCGCATCTCGCGCTCGGGCAACGGCATCGTCACCGAGGACGTCGAGGACTGCTGGGGCGAGTCCAGCGCGAGCGACGACGCGTGCTACTTCCAGGTGTCGAAGCGCCTGCAGACCTCGTCGCAGTGGCGGGTGGCGCGCGGCATCCTCGACGGCCAGAACCGCAACTCGGTCGCCGTCGCCGAGCCGCTCGTCCCCGGCGAGGAGTACGACTTCACGTTCCGCCTCTACCCGAACGACTACACGTTCTCGGCCGGAAGCCGGATCGGGGTCGTCCTCGTGGGGAGCTACCCGAGCTTCTCGGTTCCGCTCTCGACGCGGCCCGAGATCACCGTCGACGTGAAGCAGACCCGCATCGCGCTGCCCGTCGTGGGCGGGCACCGTGCCGCGATGGAATCCGGCGGCTTCTAGCCGCTCGGCATCGGGACCCGGGGCCGGCCGCCGCGCCGGCCCCGGATCTCCTACGGAGCGACGTAGCGCTCCTGGATGCAGTCCTCCGCCCACGCGGCCACGGCGTCGCGCAGCTCTCCGGCCCGCTCGACGGCGTCCGGTGCCAGGACGCGGATCCGGTAGACCGTCGCCTCGGTGTCCTGCGTGAACTCGTAGCGCTGCTCGCAGACGACCTCGAGGGCGCGGACGTCCGGCAGGAAGACGCGCGCGAGGCGCTCGATCTCGGCCGGCGTGGCCTGGCGGCCCGCGTAGACGCCGAAGTTGACGACGAGCTCGGCGGCGCTGTCGGTGACCGGTGCGAAGAAGACGAGCTCGGGGGTGCTCATGCCCCGGTCATACCCTCGCGAGGCTCCCAGCGGAACATGCGCACGGCGACGACCAGCCCGAGCAGGCCCCAGAGGACGACCGCCGCGACCGAGGAAGCCTCGAAGGCCTCGCCGGGCACGAACGCGGCGCGGATCAGCGCCAGGAGGTAGGTGAGCGGCAGGACGTCCGAGAGCGCCTCCAGGAACGCGGGCATGTCCTCACGGGAGAAGAAGACTCCGGAGATGAACGCCATCGGGAGGTAGATCGCGTTCACGACCGCCGAGGAGCCCTCCGCGGTGCGGACGAGCGTCGTCACGGCGATGCCGAGGGCGGCGAAGGCCGCGGCGCCCAGGAGGACGGCGAAGGCGAGGGAGGCGGGCCGCTCCGGCCAGTCGGCGTCGAGCAGGTAGACGCCGAGCAGGAGCTGGGCGACGACTTGGAGCGCGATCACGGTCACGGTCGAGGCGATCACGGCCGCGAGGTACATCCCCGGCTCGAGCGGCGTGCCGCGGACACGTTTGAGGAGCCCGGCCTCGCGGCGCACCACGAGCGTGATCGCCAGCCCGGCGAAGGCGTTCGCAGCGACGCCGTAGCCCAGGAGCCCGATGAGGATGAAGGTCGCCGCGCTCACGCCCTCGATCGGCTCGTCGCCGTAGACCGACCCGACCAGCGCCAGCAGGAGGATGGGGAAGACGAAGCTGAAGAAGGCAGCCTCTCGGTTCCGCCAGAAGAGGCGCTGCTGGGCGCGCAGCTCGTGCAGGAAGAGTCTCACTCGGCCTCCTCGCGCGTCAGGTCGAGGTAGACGTCCTCGAGCGTCCGCCGGTGCACCTCGAGCCCCTCGAGCTCGACGCCGTCCGCGAGCGCCTGCGCGGTCAGCTCGTGCAGCACGCGCGTCGGCTCCTCGGTGGCGAGGACGACCTCGCTGCCGTTGCGCCGGTAGCGGATCTCGACGGAGGCGTGCCCGGAGAGGAGCTCCCGCGGGGAGCCGGTGCCGACGATCTCACCCGCGCGGAGGATCGCCACGCGGTCGGCGAGGCGCTGGGCCTCCTCCATGTAGTGCGTCGTCAGGAGGATGCTCTTGCCCAGCGAGCGAAGGTCGCGGATCGTCTCCCACGCCTGGCGCCGGGCGGCAGGGTCGAAGCCGGTCGTCGGCTCGTCGAGGAAGACGAGCTCCGGGTCGCCGACGAGCGCCAGCGCCAGGTCGAGCCGGCGGAGCTGGCCGCCGGAGAGGGTGCGGACGCGGGCGTCGCGCTGCAGGCCGAGGCCAACGAGCTCGATCACCTCGTCGGGCCGCCTCGGCGAGGGGTAGTAGCCCGCGAAGAGGGCCACGATCTCCTGCACGCTCAGAAGCGGATAGACGGCCGACGACTGGAGGACGATGCCGATCCGCGCCCGGTAGGAGCTGCCCGCCCGGCCGGGATCCTCGCCCAGCACCTGCACGTCGCCATCGTCCCGGGCCCGGTAGCCCTCGAGGATCTCGACGGTCGTCGTCTTGCCGGCGCCGTTCGGGCCGAGGAGCGCGAAGACCTCGCCCGTCTCGACCGTGAACGAGACGGCGTGCAGGACCTCGCGCCCGCCGTACGACTTGCGCAGGCCGGAGACCGCGATAGCGCTCACAGCCGGTCGAGGATAGCCGCGTCAGGCGGGCGGAGGCTCCTCCGTCGGCCGCCAGGCCGCCCGCCTCCGCGCAGGCCACCACGAGAGGTCGCCGAAGAGCGCGACGAGCGACGGGACGAGGAGCGCGCGGACGAGGAAGGCGTCGAGGAGGACGCCCACCGTCATGGCGAAGGCGAACTCCCGGAACTCGCGCAGCGGGATGATCGCCAGGGTGGCGAAGCTGAAGGCGAGCGCGAGGCCGGCGACCGCGATCGTCCTCGAGGCGCGCGGCGCCGCGGTCGCGAGCGCCTCGCGGACGGTGGCGTGCTCGGCCTCTTGCCAGATGCGACCGACGAGGAACACGTTGTAGTCGGACCCGAGCGAGAGCAGGAGCACGGCGACGGCGAACGGCACGTAGTAGGTGATCTCCTCGTAGCCGAGCAGGTCCTGGAAGACGAACGTCGTCAGCCCGAGGGTCGCCGTGAACGCGAGCGCGCTGGCGAAGAGGAGGTAAAGCGGCGCCACGACGGCCCGGAGGAAGAGCATCAGCAGGATCAGGTTGACGGCGAACGCGGCTACGGCGATCCGGACGAGGTCGCTGGTGAGCGTGTCGACGGTCTCTCCGGCGAGCGCCGTCTCGCCGGTGAAGCCGATCGTCGCGCCCTCGAGCCCGCTCTCGGCGGCGAGCGTCTCCACGTCGTCGCGGAGGCGGTCGAGCGTGTCGATCGCCGGGCCGCCGTGCGGCTCGTCCTCGAGGACGATCAGGAAGCGGGCGGCCGGCGCCGACTCGGAGACGACGAGGCCCGCGACCTCGCGGGCGGCCTCGTCGGCAGGGCCGACGACGGCGGCCACGCCGGGCTCCGCCCCGAGGCGCTCCTCCAGCGCGGCGAGGGCGCGCTCGTTCGGCGGACCTTCCCGCTGCTCGACGAGGAGCTCGGTCGGAGCGACGACGCCCGGCGCGAATCCCTGGCCGGCCGCGAGCGCAGCCTGCCGCTCGTCGGCGCTTTCGGGAAGGCCGCGGATGGCCGTGAAGCCGAGCTCGAGATCCGTGATGCCCCTGCTCGCGAGGACGCCCACCGCGACGGTGAGCGCAAGGACGACGAGGGCGACCGGCTTCGACGACGCGAAGTGGGCCAGGCTCTCCGACCAGGAGTCGACGCGGACGCGACGCGGCCTTCCCGGCTCGGCCGGCTCGGTCGCGGGCGCCGACGGCCAGAAGACGGCGCGACCGCCGATGGCGAGGAGCGCGGGGACGAGGGTCAGCGAGACACCGACCCCGACGAGGACGGTGAGGGCCATTCCCGGCCCGAACGCACGGAAGAACTCGAGCTCGCCGGCGAGCAGGGCCGCCGCGCCGCAGGCGACGATGAGCCCGGCCGTCGCGACGATGGGGAGGTTCTGCGCCGTCGCGCCGCGTGCCGCCTCGAGGCGCGGCTGTCCTTCGGCAAGGCGTTGGCGCATGCCGGAGAGGAAGAACACCGAGTAGTCGGTGACGACCCCGAGCAGGAGGACGACGAGGATCGGCTCGACGTCGCTCGGCACCGCGACTCCGGCCGCCTCGCCGACCCACGCCGCGAGGCGAACGGCGACCAGGTAGGCGACGCCGGCGCCGAGGAGCGTCACGATCGGTGCGCCCAGCGCCCGGTAGTTGAGCGCGACGATGGCGAAGACGATCAGGATCGTGGCGAGGGTGACCCAGGGCAGGTTGTCCTCGATCGCCTGCCACTGGGCTAGGCGCGCCGGCACGCTGCCGCTCACGCCGACGAGCGCGTCGTCCGGCTCGCCGACCTGCCGCTCGGCCCAGGCGCGCGCGGCGGCCGTCTCCTCGCCGATCGACGTTCCCGGATCGAAGAAGAGGAACGTGAGGGCGGTCGTCGAGTCCTCGCGGGAGGCCGGCGCGACCCCGCCGGCGTTCAGGAGTGGCAGGGCGAAGCTGATGCGGTCGCCCTCTTCCTCGCGCGCCTGCACGGCGCGCTCGGCCACGCGGGCGAGCGCCTCCTCGCCGAGCCCGTCAGGGTCGCGCTGGACGACGACCGTCTGCGCCGTCACCGGGACCGGGAAGAGCTCGAGCGACCGCTGCGCCGTGCGCACGGCTTCGGCGCCCTCGGGGACGAGGTCGGCCAGGGAGGCGCTCTCGGCCTCCTGCAGGCTCGGCAGCCAGAGCGACGCTGCGGCCGCCGCCGCCAGCCAGGCGACGACGAGGACCCAGCGGAGGCGGACGACGATCGTGGCGAGCGCTTCGGCGAGCACGCATGCTCAACGGGAGTGGGACCGATTCGGATCCGCGCCGCCGGGTTGCTCCGTTTGAGACACTGGCCGGGATGCCGACCTATCGCTACGTCGTCGCCGACGTCTTCACCGACCGGCCGCTCGCCGGGAACCAGCTCGCGGTCTTTACCGACGCGCGCGAGATTCCCGAGGAGCAGCTGCAGCCGCTCGCCCGGGAGATGAACTTCTCCGAGACGGTCTTCGTCTACCGCCCCCTAGGCGATGGGCACGCGCGCATCCGCATCTTCACGCCGGTGGACGAGCTCCAGTTCGCGGGCCACCCGGTGCTCGGGACGGCATTCGTCCTCGCCGGCCCGCTCCAGCTACCGGAGATCCGGCTCGAGACGGGCGTGGGCGTCGTGCCCGTGCGGCTCGAGCGCGACGACGGGCGAATCGTCTTCGGGCGGATGGAGCAGCCGATCCCGACGGTGGAGACCTTCGAACGCCAGGACGAGCTCCTCGCGGCAGTCGGCGTCGAGTCCTCCGACCCCCCGATCGAGCTCTACGACCTCGGCATCCGCCACGTCTACGTCGGCCTGCCGCGCGAGGAGGAGGTCGCCGCCCTCCAGCCGGACCTCGCGGCGCTCACGCGACTGACCGGCGTCGTCGGCGTGAACTGCTTCGCCGGCTCGGGGACGCGCTGGAAGAACCGGATGTTCGCGCCCGCCGACGGCGTCGCCGAGGATCCGGCCACCGGCTCGGCGGCCGGCCCGCTCGCCGTCCACCTGGCCCGCCACGGCCGCATCGACTTCGGGCAGGAGATCGAGATCCGCCAGGGTGAGGAGGTGCACCGCCCGAGCCTCCTCTACGCGCGCGCCGACGGCTCCGCGGAGCGGATCGAGAAGGTCGAGGTCGGCGGTGCCGCGGTCGTCGTCGCCCGCGGCGAGTTCCGCCTCTAGGCACGTCCCTCGCGGCCCTGTCGGTGCCTGACCCCGTCGTGTCCCGACGGGCCGGGTCCCGGTGCCAGGCACCGGCCGCGGCCGTCCCGGCCGTGGCCAGCGTGGCGGGACGCGCGCTGCTCCTCACGGCCGCCGGCCGCGGGCGGCCAGGGAGCCACGTCCCTCTCCGCGCTGTCGGTGCCTGACCCCGGCGTGTCCCGAGCGGCCGCGTCCGGTGCCAGGCACCAGACATGTCCCGGTGCCTGGCACTGGGACATGGCCGTCCTAGCCCCAGGCGACGTCGCGGATCTCGGGGAGCTCGACACCGAGCGCGCGCCAGAAGACGCCGCCGTCGCCGGAGACGTAGAGGCGGTTCCGCGCGCCGTAGAGGACGTGGTCGGGGTTCTCGGCGAGCGCGATTGCGCGGCCGGGCGGCAGCCCGCCCCCGCGCTCGTTCCACGTCGCGCCGCCGTCGTGGGAGACGACGAGCGGCGGGCGGCGCTCGAGGAGGAGGACGACCGTCGAGCCGCGCGCGTCCACGTCGAGGACGCGCCCGGCCGCCCACGGGGGCGCCAGCCCGAGCGGCCGCTCGCGCTCCACGGCCGCGCCCGGCTGGCGTCCCGCGAGCTGGTCCTCGCCGGCGCTCTCCCCGATCTCGACGAGGTACGTGCCGTCGTCACAGCCCGCGAGGACGATCAGCGGACGGGCCACCGGCCGAGGAGCGCGCTCACCGCCCCGTTGGCGAGGCGCGCGGCGGAGACGGGCGAGTGCCGCCGCAGGCGGTACTCGATGTAAGCGGTCGTCCACGCGTCACCGGCCCCGGTCGGGTCGACGCCCTCGAGGGGAAACGTCGGGACGTGCTCCGCGAGGCCGTCCGCGAAGACGACGGCGCCCTCGCGTCCGAGCGTGACCACGACCTCCCGCACGCCGAGCGAGGCGAGCGAGCCCTCGTCGAGCTCGCACCCGAGCGCGTCGAGCTCGTCGCGGGCAAGCTTGAGGAGGTCGACCCGATGCAGCACCTCGGGGTCGTACGCGGCGTCGAGCCTCAGTGGGCCGACCTCGGGACGGCGGACGAGAGCCTGTCCGTCGAGGCTCACCTTGCGGCCCCGCGCGAGCGCCGCGAGCGTGGCGGCCGGGAAGTCCGCGCGCGTGAGCGCTCCTGCGTGCACCCAGTCGCAGCCGGCGAGCGCCGCGCCCAGCCAACCGCGCGCCTCCTGCTCCGTCCACGGCTCGCCGAGCTCGTCGATCTCCAGGCTGCGCCGCTCGCCGTCGTTCTCGATCCGGAAGCCGATCGTCCGTCGGGCGCTGCGGGCGACGACCGGGACGCCGAGCGCCGCGAGCCGCGGCCGGTCCTCGTCTGCGAGCTTCGTCGCCACGACCGCCGGGTGGCCGAGGAGCCGGAGCGCCCGAGCGGCGTAGACGGGGGCGCCTCCGAGCCTCGGCAGCCCGCCGTCAACGCGATCCAGCGAGACGAGCCCGACGACGCCCAAGCGGCGCATGCGCGGAGCGTAGTGCCGCGTAGAGGGCGAAGGCGAGCGCGAAGGCGGGCAGGGAGGCCCCGACCGTCAGCTCGCCGGCACCGGGCGCGGCGCCGACCTGCTCGGTCCACCAGGCCGGGCCGGTGGGTTGGATCCACTGGTAGAGCGCGAACCCGGCCGCCCAGGCGCCGAGCCCGCTCCAGCGGACGCCGGCCGGCCGCGCCGCTCCGAGGAGATAGTCGGCCGCGAGCACGCCGAAGAGCGGCACGAAGCAGGAGCCGAGCAGGAAGAGGAATGTCTCGTAGGCGACGATGTCGACGACCAGCGCGCCGCCGGTCGCCGTTCCTGCTACGAGGACGACGAGCAGGGGCTGCGGCGCCGCGGGGACGAGGTTCTGAAGCGAGACGGCCGCCGAGTAGACGTTCGCGAACGGCTCATCGGCCTCGTCGACCGTCAGCGCGAGCAGCGCGACCGCGCTGGCCACACCGCCGGCCGCGATCGCCGTGAAGATCGCCGTTGGGTCGCCCAGGCCGCGCGAGAGCGCGAGCAGCACGCCGAGCGCGTAGAGGAGGACGAGCGGGACGAAGTAGCCGGCCGCCGTCCCCCAGAACGCGCCCCGCGCCGTCCGGGAGAAGCGCGTGTAGTCGGCCGCAAGCGGCAGCCAGGAGGCGGCCATCGCAACGGTCAGATCGACGCCCTGCCAGAACGAGATGCCGCCCTCGCCGCCGGCCGACCAGAGCGACCGCACCTCCGCCCCGTCGAGCGCCCACCAGACGAGGTAGCCCGTGGAGGCGGCCACGATCCAGACCGCGAAGCGGCGGACGTACCGGCGCACGAACGAGATCGGCCCGGCGAGCGCGAGGCCTGTCGTCAATGCCGCGAAGACGAGCACCCAGACCCAGCGGTCGCGGAACCCGAAGACCTCGGCCGCCAGCGCGCTCGCGGCCAGAGACATGACGTACAGCTCGAAGACCGCCCACCCGAGGTTCTGGAGGACGTTGAGCCCGGTGGGCAGGTAGGAGCCCCGGCGCCCGAGCGGGTCCCGGAGCAGCACCATGCCCGGGACGCGGCGGTCGAAGCCGATCCGGCCGGCAAGCCCCAGCAGCGCCGTCCCGAGCGCCGCGCCGACGACCGTGGCCAGCAGTGCCCGTCGCAGGCCGAGCCCGGCGAGGAACGTGCCCGTGAAGAGGACGAGCAGGCTGATGCCGAGGTTGCCCCAGAGCAACCCGACGTCGAACCCCGAGAGCGTGCGCAGCCTGTCGGGGACGGGCGTGACGCCCCACGTGCGCTCCCTCGGCTCCACGATCCCTCCCTTCGCTGGCATTACCCAGATCAGGTTCGGCGGGTCGGGGCCTCCGGCCCCCTCTCAGCCACGGCAGTGGCTCCCCGGTCTTACGCAGGCATCCTAACCGCCCGCAGGATCCCCTCGACGGCGCGCTCGAGCGCCTCCTCGTCGAAGAGGTAGGGGACGGCGTTCGCGATCTCGTGCGCGGGCCCGTCGAGGGAGTCGGAGCCCGCCGCGCCGTTGAGCGCGTAGCGGACGGGGATCTCGTGGCAGACCGCGAGGACGCAGCGGTGCTTCGAGGCGAGCAGCCGCCGGAACGCCTCCGCGTAGCGGCGCGCCGCGTCGTCGAGGCTCTCGCCGCCGGGAAAAGGGTCGCTGCGAGCGTGCGCGCGCTTCCAGGCCCGGTATTCGTCGACCGGGGCGCCGTCGAAGTCGCCGATCTGGATGTCGTCGAGGAGCGGTTCGACGAGGAGCGGCACGTCCTCGCGCTCCGCGAGCGCGATCTCGGCCGTGAGGCGCGTCCGGGGGAAACGCGTGTGCACGCACGCGTCGAGCGGCACCTGGGAGACTTGCTGGCCCAGCCGGCGCGACTCCTCCTCGCCGCGCTCGGTGAGCGGCACGTCGCGGCTCGGGTCGCCGTTGACGCGCCGCTCGAAATTGAGCACGGACTCCCCGTGCCGCGCGAGGACGAAGAGCCGGGTCACACGACGAACTGCTCGCGCCGCTCTCCGCCGCCCGCGAAGCGCTCGAGGCCGAGCGGCGAGAGGTCGAGCGTCGGCGTCCGGCCCGCCGCGAGCTCGGCGAGGTGCTCCCCGATGGCCGGGCTCTGCTGGAAGCCGTGGCCGGAGAACCCGGTCGCGTAGAGGAAGCGCCGCGGCAGCGACGCCTCGCCGACAACCGCGTTGTGGTCGGGGCTCATCTCGTACCACCCCCACCACGAGGACTGGATGGGCAGCTCGGCGAGGAGCGGCAGGCGGTGCGTCGCGCGGCTCGCCACGCCTTCGATCGTGGGCTCGCGGCCGCCGAACACGAGACCCTCGCCCTCGCGGTGGACGTAGAATCCGCTCGAGAAGTCGATCGTGAAGGGGAACGTCTCGGGCAGCCCGCCGTTCTCGGGCGTGAAGTGCATCCAGCGGGCCTCGCCCTTGACGGGGATGTCGAGCCCGGCGAGGTTGCCGACGTCCCGCGACCAGACTCCCGCCGTGCAGACGACCGTGCCGGTGCGGATGCGCCCTGCCGAGGTCTCGACGCTGACGATCTTGTCGCCCAGCACGGCGATCCGGTCGAGCGAGGTGCCCTGGAGGATGGTGACGCCCTGCGCGGTCGCCGCCCCGGCGTAGGCCTGCACCACCGACTCGGGCGAGGCATGGCCGTCGATGGGGCAGAACGTGGCAGCGAGCAGGTCCGACGTCTCGAGCGCCGGCACGAGCTCCTTGACGTCCTCCGGCGAGAGGAGCCGGGAGGGCACGCCCAGCGCCTGCTGCATCGAGACGGCGTGGCGGAAGCTCGCGACGTCCTCCTCGCGGTCGAGCAGGAAGAGGTAGCCCTCGCGCTTGTACGAGATGCCGCTGACGCGGTCGAGCGCCTGGAACTCGGCCATGGAGCGCAGCGCGATCTGGACGTTCAGCTCGTCGGTGAACTGCGCGCGAATGCCGCCGGCCGACTTGCTCGTCGAGCCGCTCCCCAGCGACTCGCGCTCG
>JAICGP010000079.1 GCA_025923055.1 Thermoleophilia bacterium | reverse complement strand
CTCACGGTCGCCGAGGCGCGGGACGGGACGAACGTCGCGGTCGTCAACCTCCAGGGCGCCCTCTTCATGGCGACGCCGGTGCACCCGTTCCGTATGGCGGAGGCGCTCGTCGCGGAGGCAAGCTCGCGCACGCCCGTCGTGATCGTCGACTTCCACGCCGAGGCGACGAGCGAGAAGGTCGCCCTCGCCCGGCTGCTCGACGGGCGGGCGACGGCCGTGATCGGCACGCACACGCACGTGCAGACGAACGACGCGCGGGTGCAGCCGGGCGGCACGGCGGCGATCACGGACGCGGGCATGACGGGGCCGCACGACTCCGTCATCGGCGTCCGTGCCGAGCTCGCCATCCGGCGGATGCAGACGGGGATGCCGGTGCGCTTCCACCCGGCGGACGGCGACGTCCGCATCGAGGGCGTCCTCGTCGAGTGCGGCCCCGACGGCCGCGCTACGGGCTGCGAGGCCTTGCGGATTCCCGTCGAGCCGTGAGCGCGACGAGCGACGCGGCGAGCGCCACGAGCAGGAGGTTGCGCGCGAGCACGAGCCACGCCTCCCAGCCCAGCGCCACCAGGTCCCAGTACCGCTGCGGGAACCAGAGCTGGGTCGTGACGAGCGCCGCGCCCAGGAGCGCCCACGCCGCGAGCGCCCCTCGTCCGCGGACAACCAGGAGGACGACGGGGACGAGCCAGACGAGGAACTGCGGTGAGAGCACCTTGCCGAGCGCGACGAAGACCGCGACCGAGGCCGCCGAGGCGGCGGCGAGCCGGGTCGACGTCGCGGGCCCGCGGAGCGCGAGGATCCACACGAGCACGAGCAGCGCGACCTGGAGCGCGGTCTGGACCGTCGCGAGCGCGTCGGGCAGGCGGCCGGCGAGGTTCTGCGAGCCGTGCGTCGAGACGACGGTGGGGTCGTAGAGACCGAGCTGCTTCGCGGCGAGGAGGAGGGACGCGCCGAGGCTCTCGATCTGGAGCGGCCGCTCCAGCTGGCGCTCGAACGACTCCGCGACGCCGTCCGGGGCGACGAGGGCGAAGGGGACGACGACCGCCGCGACGACGAGCGCGAAGACGAGCAGCCCCGCGGCCGCCTCGCGCGCCCCTCGCCGCCGCGCGACGTAGACGAGCGCCGGCGGGAGGAGCACGAACGGGTAGAGCTTCGCCGCCGCGGCGAGGGCGAGGACGCCGAAGCCGACCCGCTCGCGGCCCGCGAGCAGCGCGGCGAGCGCCGCCGCGGCCAGCGCGGCCGGCCAGAGGTCGTAGCGCGTCAGGACGACCGAGCCGAGCGCGAGCGGGAAGAGCCCGAAGAGCGCGGCAGCGGCGACGAGCCGCCCCGGCTCCACGGAGAGGGAGCGCAGGCCGAGCACGAGCGCCACGAGGGCCGCCGCCGCGCAGCCGAGCATGAGCAGCTCGAAGAGGGAGCGATAGTGCTCCGCCGGGCCGAGCGCGGGCAGCCAGAAGATCGGCAGCGCCGCCGGCGGATACTCGAGCGAGAAGTCCCGGTACGGCACCTCGCCGTCGGCCATCGCCTCGCCGTAGCCCTCGTAGACGGGGGTGTCGACGATCTGCGAGCGGTCGAGCGGCGGGACGTGGAGAAGGGTCCACGACACGGCCAGGAGGACGAGCCCGGCCGCGAGCGCGACCACGACGGCGCCGCTCTCAGCGCGCCGCGACCAGGTCTCCGACCGGACGCTCACCGCTCGGCTTCTCCTGCCGGGCCTCCGGCGCGACGGCGCGCACGGTGGCGGGCACGAAGAGCGCGAAGGCGACGAAGGGGAAGAACCACGGGATGTAGAGGTAGAACCAGTGGGTGAGGACGAGCTCGAAGCCGATCAGGAGGGCTCCCGAGAGCGCCGCCAGCTGGACGACGTTCCGGGTGCGCGGGACGAAGGCGAGCGCCGCCGCCGCGACGAGCAAGGCGACCTTGAGCGCCGTCTGCACGACGCCCAGGTCGGGATAGCCGGGGTACTCGCCCCAGTCCCAGATCGAGAACGGCGAGGGCCGTGAGAGCTGCCAGCCGAACGTGCGGTCCCAGAAGACGCGCGCCGCGTGGAGGGGGTCGGGCTCGAGGAGCAGGATCCAGAAGCCGATCGCCGTGGCGAGGAGCGCGCCGCCGAGGAAGAGGAGCTGACCGCGTGGCCAGCGGGTGGCCCGCGGATACGAGGCCCAGAGCGGGAAGAGGAGGAACGCCGCGAACTTCGTCCAGGCGGCGAGCCCGGCGAAGAGCCCGCGGGCCGGGGCCGACGTGACGAACACGAGCCCCCACACGAGGAGGGCCGGCATGATCGCGTCGTTCGAGTTCGAGCTGGAGACGTACTGCGTGAAGGGGTAGGCGGCCCAGGCGAACGCCAGCGTCGTCCCCAGGCGGACGCCCCCGAAGCGGAGGCCGAGGAAGCCCAGGCCGAGGAGCGCCAGCCCGTCCCAGAGGAGCGAGGTGAAGTGCGCCGCCGGGAGGTCGTCCCACTCGTAGCTCCAGCCGAAGGCGAGGAAGCCCGGCACGTACGCCAGGTAGCTGACGGGGCCGTAGGTGTCGCCGCGGCCGTTGGCGACCTCGCAGCGGCCGTTCGTCTGGATCCGCTCCCGGACGTAGCCGTCGGCGTCCGGCTCGCCGCACTCCTCGCCCTCGTCGGTGGGCATGTTCCCGTAGGGGCTCTGCCCGTCGGCGACGATCCGCTGGGCGCCGATCACGCCGGCCAGGCCCACGTCGATCACGTTGGACGCCTGCACGTTGAGCCCGAAGCGGAAGCCGGTGAGGAAGACCGTCGCGGCCAACAGGACCCACACCGGCCAGAGCGGCCGCGCGGGGGAGCCGCTGCCGCGCCGGCCGATCCACGCCATGCGGGCGAGGAGGTAGAGGAGCGGCGGGTAGGCGAGCGGCATCGCGGTGAAGACGTCGCCCCGGTTGAAGAAGTAGAGCGAGACGCCGAAGGAGAGCAGGACGAGGAGGTCGAGGTTGCGGACCGAGAGCGGCCGGCGCAGGTCGGCGAGGCCTAGGAGGAAGACGGCGCAGAAGGAGAGCCAGATCCAGGGCTCGTTGATCTTGCGGCCGAAGGCGCCGTCGTAGCCCCGGGCCATCTTCCACGCCACCTGCGGGCCGGTCCAGGCCTCGGTCACCGCACCCGAGCGGTCGTCGACCTTGGCGAGCGCCACCTGGCCAGCGTCGGGGAGCGAGGACCAGACCTTCACGGTCCAGACCCGCGCGTCCTCGTCGAACTCGGCCTCGTCCGTCAGCGTTCGCCTCGGGTAGCGGGCGAGCCAGTCGTCGACCTTCTCGTGCGCGAGTGCCCTCCCGATCGCGTCGTCCTCGGTGAGCTGCGGCTGCGCCGGCTCCGGCACGAAGGGGGTCCCCACGAGGTTTCCGCGCGAGTCGTAGACCGGCGCGGTCGGCTCCTGCGCCCGGGCCTCGCCCGCACCGGCGAGGACGGCGAGCGCGGCCAGGCCGGCGGCCGCTACACGTTGCGCGGCTGCCGTCGGAAGCTCCAGAGCTTGTTGGCGACGAAGTTCCACGGCGTCACGAGCGCGATGGCGATCGCCTGCGCCGGCAGCTTGGGGACCCCGAGGGTGACCAGGACGGTGAGGAAGACGAGGTTCGCGGCGAGCGCGACCGACGAGACGACGAGGAAGCGGACGCCCTGGAAGACGAGGTGTCCGCGCTGGCGCCGGAACGTCCAGAGGCGGTTCCAGGCGTAGTTGTTCGTGACGGCGACGAGGAAGGAGCCGACGGCGGCCAGCACGTAATGGACGCCGACCGCCAGGAGCGTCGCGTAGACGGCGAGGTTGACGACGTAGCCCGAAGCGCCGACCGTGCAGAACTTCGCCAGCTGCACCCAGTTCGCGGGCCTCCGCAGCGCGAGCGAGGCCGCGTCAGTGAGCGCGCTCGCGCGCGAGGAGGTCGCCTCGGCTCCCTTCGCCACCGGGAAAAGGGTAGAGACTGGACCTACACGGCGGGCCGGAGACCCTGGGCGCCGACGGTCGCCTCGTGCGACTCGAGCTCCACGTCGCCGTGCTGCGCGGCCGCGACGACGCGGATCACCTCGCCGTCGTCGCCGACGACCAGGTCGGCGAGCGCGCCGACCTCGATGCCGCCGGCGAGCACCGACACGCCCAGGAGCGCGCTGAAGGTCGAGCCCTCCAGCCGGTAGAAGTCGACGTTCCCCTCGAGGAGGACGAGAGCCGACTCGACCGCGAGGCGCCCGTCCCGCACCTCGCAGGCCGGGAAGGGAAGGAGCCGGTCGGCACCGTCGCCGCAGCGCACGTCGAGTCCGACGAGGCGGCGGACGGCGCGGTCGAAGAGCGCGTCCGTCGTGACCCCTAGCCGGATGTCCCGGTACGTCACGGCCCGGCGGACCAGCGTGCTGGTCCGGTGGAGGGGCAGCATTCCCTCGCCAGCGTGCCCGCCCGTCGCCACGGCGAAACCGGCCGCTGCCGCGGTCCTAGTAGCCCTCCTCGCCGACGAGGGGCACGAAGCGACAGGGAACCGAGTGCACGACGGCGGGCCCCTCGGGCGTGCGGACGACGACCTCGAGGCGCTGCGCGCGGCGGTTTCCGATCGGGACCACCAGGCGGCCGCCGGCCACGAGCTGGTCGTAGAGCGTCGGCGGCGGCTCGGGGGCCGCGGCCGCCACGGTGATGGCGTCGAACGGGGCCTCCTCCGGCAGCCCGAGCGACCCGTCGCCGAGGACGACGGTCACCTGCCCGTATCCGGCGGTGACGAGCTTGTCCTCCGCCCGCTCGGCGAGCTGGCGGATCCGCTCGATCGAGAAGACCTCGGCGCCGAGCTCGGCGAGGACGGCCGCTTGGTAGCCCGAGCCGGTGCCCACGTCGAGGACCTTCTGGCCGGGGCGCACCGCGGCCGCCTCGCAGATGAGGGCGACCATGTACGGCTGGGAGATGGTCTGTGCCCACCCGATCTGGACCGGGATGTCCTCGTAGGCGCGCTTCCGGTCGTCCTCGTCGGTGAAGGCCTCCCGCGGCACCCTCCCCATCGCCTCGAGCACGCGGGGGTCGCGGATGCCCCGCGCGTCGAGCTGCTCCGCGACCATCTCGGCGCGGAGCGCGGCGAAGTCAGGCTCTCGCCGCCTCACGGGGCCGCCGCATGGAGGCAGGCGCCGGCAGGCCGAAGTGTGCGAGCGCCAGCGGGGCGAGGTCGGTGATGCCGGCGTCCGGGGGGAAGGGGTGCTCGTCGAGCCCGGCCGCGATGAGAGGGACGGTCGAGTCGCCGGCGAGCAGCGAGCCGTGGCTGCCGCCCCCGAGGTGGTGGCGGCCGCCCAGATCGGCGAACTCCCACCCTTCGGTCGCCGAGACGAGCACGTCGCCGGCAGTCGGGCAGAGGAGCGCGCGCCAGGAACGCTCGAGGCCGTTCGGGTAGCGCTCGGGCTCGAGCACCGACGGGTCGCCCTCGACGCGCCACTCGTCGCCGTCGAGGGCGAAGCGGAGCTCCGAGCCGTCCCGGCGCGCGACGGCGGCGCCGTCCTCCCGGAAGAGCACGACGTCGGCGGCCGGCTCGTCGTCGAGCCGCTCCGCGAGCGAGCGAGCGTCGAGCCGGCAGCCGTCCAGCCGGTAGATCATCCCTGCCCGGTTCGACGCGAGGGCGAGCACGCCGGGCTCGCGCGCGGAGAAGGCGTCAAGCCGGGCAAGCCGCTCGACTGCCGTCTGCCCGTGGTCGGAGCAGACGAGGACGGCGTAGCGGTCGAGGAACTCCTCGGCGCCGCCGCCCGCCTCGAGCAGGCGGGCGAGCGCGCCGTCGGAGCGCTCGAGGGCGTCGAGCGAGCCGTCCGGGCCGGCGATGTGCGAGGCGAAGTCGTAGTCGGGCAGGTAGAAGACGAGGAAGTCGAACGCGTCGCGCGTGACGAGCCAGCGCCCGACGATGCCCGCGTACTCGTCGATCGAGCCTTCCAGCCGCGAGCGGACGGCGAGCGGCGCGCCGGTCCGCTCCGACTCGAAGACGTTGAAGAAGAAGAAGTGCCTCGGCCCGAGCACGGACCCGTACCAGCGGTTGCGCCGCGCGACGGACGGCAGGCGGATCTCGTGCCTCGTCCGGCCGCGGTAGCAGGTGAAGTTGATCGCCGCCGGCTCGAGGCCGCCGTCCTCGAGCGCCTCGAAGACTGTCGTGGCGCTCGCGGCGACATGCTCGCCGCTCATCGCGAAGATCGTGTCGCGGATCGACCGGCGCGTTCCCGCCGCCCGCATCGCCGAGAAGGACGAGCCGTATTCGACCACGCGCCTCTCGCCCCGGTGGTACCAGACCAGGTGCGGTATGTGATGGACGTCGGGGAACGCCCCGGTGGCGATCGACGTGAGGCAGACCGGCGTGAGCGACGGGAAGACGCTCGTTCCCCGGCCCGTCCAGCCGTCCGCGGCCAGCGCGGCGAGCGCCGGCAGCCGCCCTTCGGCGAGGCCCCGTGCGAAGACCTCGGGCGTCAGCCCGTCGACGACGACGAGGACGAGCTTCTTCCGGTCCGGATCGGTCAGGTCAGTCCTTGGCGAGAACGCGCAGCCCCGCGTAGCGCGAGCCCGCCCGGCGGCCGAGGCGCGCGCCCGCAACGGGCGTCGAGACGGCCGCGAGGTAGCCGAGCGCCGGGATCGCCGCGAGCCCGAGCGCGGCCAGGGCCGCGGCGGGGAGCGCCTCCGGCGAGAGGCGGCGCAACGCGAGGAAGGCGAGGAGGGCAGAGGCGGCCAGACCGACGAGCGCCCACCAGGGCAGCGCCACGAGCGCCAGCGCCACGCCGCCCGCGAGAGCGGCGACGGCGAGCGCCGACCACGCCGGGCTGCGGAGCGCGCCCGCCGCGCCGACCCCCGCCGCGACGCCGAGGCCGAGCACGACGCCGAGGAGGTACCAGTCGACGATCCCGTCCACGCGCCTGAGTGTAGACCCTCCGCCCCAGTATCCTGCCCCAGTGCCCCTTCAGGGAATCTAGTGGATCTCGGCGCCGTCCTGGCCATCGGCATCCTCGTCCTGCTGACGGTGCCGGTCCTGTCCCAGCGGGCGCTGCAGGCTCGCCGCTCCCGGGCGCTCCGCGCCCTCGAGCGGGCCCGCGGGTCGCGCGTCATCGCGATGATCCACCGGCAGGAGACGGTCGGCGTTCTCGGCGTCCCGTTCTTCCGCTTCATCGACATCGACGACTCCGAGGCCGTCCTGCGCGCCATCAGGGAGACGCCGGACGAGAATCCCGTCGACCTCCTCCTCCACACCCCCGGCGGCCTCGTGCTCGCCTCCGAGCAGATCGCGTACGCCCTGCGCGCGCACGCGGGGAAGGTCACCGTCCTCGTTCCGCACTACGCCATGTCCGGCGGGACGCTCATCGCCCTCGCCGCGGACGAGATCCTCATGGACGCCGCGGCCGTGCTCGGGCCGGTCGACCCGCAGCTCGGCGACATGCCGGCGGCCTCCCTCGTGCGCGTCACGACGAAGAAGCCCGTCGAGCGCCTCGAGGACCGCACCCTCGTCCTCGCCGACGTCGCCGAGAAGGCGCTCCGCCACATGAAGCAGGTCGTCCGCGACCTGCTCGCCGAGCGACTCGGCCAGGAGAAGGCCGAATCTGTCGCCGAGGAGCTCGCCGGCGGCCACTACACCCACGACGACCCGATCACGGTGAGCGAGGCGCTCCGGCTGGGACTGCCCGTCGCGACCGGGCTTCCGCCGGAAGCCTACGCCCTCATGGCGCTCTTCCCGCAGGAGGGGCGCCGGCGGCCGAGCGTCCAGTACATCCCGCTGCCCCAGCCTCCCACCGGCGATCCGCGGCGGCGACCGGGTACCTGAGCCGCTACCGCACGCTGCCGTTTTGCGGGGTGGGTAGCAGGGAAATTTCCCCTCCGATGGACGCGGCTCTCGACCTCCCTCTCCTCCTCTTCTTCACGTCGGAGCGCTCGGGCCCCGGCCGGCGCATGGAGAGCCTCCTCGCCCACCTCGCGCGCAAGGAGCGAGAGCGCCTACGGATCTCCCGCGTCGATGTCGAGAAGGCACGCGAGCTCGCCGACCGCCTCGACGTCGCGGACGTCCCCACCCTCGTCCTCGTGCGCGAGCGGCAGGTCGTCGCCCGCCTCGACGGGCGCGCAAGCGCTCCGAGCATCGAGCGCATGCTCGCGCCTCATCTGGCGAGCGCCCCGGCCGGCGAGCTCGAGCCGGTCTAGACCTCGTCGCGAAATCCGGTCCGCGTGCGCCGGCGTAGTAGGGACCGCACGTTCAGTGGGGGAGACGAAGGAGGTTGCTCATGCGCAAGCGCACGTTCGTTCTCGGCCTCGCCGTCCTCATGGTGGGCCTGCTGGTCGCGTCGCTCGCCGGGGCCAGCGGAGGCAAGAAGAACGTCAAGGCGAAGCTGACGGGGTTTCAGGAGGTGCCGGCCGTCTCGTCGTTCGGCTCCGGTTCGTTCAGGGCGAGCATCGACACCGACGCCCAGACGATCACGTACGAGCTCTCGTACGGCGGCCTGAACTCGGCGGCCATGGCCGCCCACATCCATCTCGGACAGCGGGGCGCGAACGGCGGCGTCATCGCGTTTCTCTGCGGCGGCGGCGACAAGCCGGCCTGCCCCGCGGGCACCGGGGCCACCGAGAGCGTCTCGGGCGTCATCGACGCCGCAGACGTGATCGGCCCGGAAGGCCAAGGAATCGCGCCCGGCGAGTTCGACGAGGTCGTGCGCGCGATTCGCGCCCGCGTCACGTACGCGAACGTCCACACCGCCACGCAGCCGGGCGGTGAGATTCGCGGTCAGCTGAGGTAGCGGCCAGGCAGCTTCCGCGGAGAAGAGCCCGGCGGTCCTGCGGCCGCCGGGCTCTTTTCACGTCGCCGCCGGATGCTCGAGCCTGCCGACGACGTCGAGCAGGAACGCGCTCGCCCGCGCGCCGTCCACGACCCGGTGGTCGAAGGTGCACGCGAGCCAGCCGAGCCGGCGGATCGCGATCTCGCCGTCCACGACGGCCGGACGCTCCGCGATGCGGTGGAGGCCGAGGATGGCGACCTCGGGGTGGTTGACGAGGGGTGTGGCGAAGAGCCCGCCCAGCCGGCCGGCGCTCGTGACGGTGAACGTGGAGCCGCGCAGCTCCTCGGGGGCGAGCGTCCCGGCCCGGGCGCCTTCGGCGAGGCGACCGGCCTCGGCCTCCAGCTCGTCCAGCGACCTGGCGTCCGCTCCGCGGAGCACGGGCACGACGAGGCCTTCGTCCGTCTGCACCGCGACACCGAGGTCGTAGCGCTCCCAGTAGACGATCTCCTCGCCGTCGAGAGTGGCGTTCAGCTCGGGGAGCTCCTTCAGCCCGGCGACGACCGCCTCGAGCAGGTACGGGAGGTAGGAGCGCTCGCCCCGGACCTGGGAGAGCGCCGTGAAGTCGCATTCCTCGACCACGGTCACCGCCGGCACCTCGCGGTGCGAGGTAGTCAGACGGCGGGCGATCTGCCGCCGGACGCCGCGCAGCGGGACGCGCCTGCCCGCCTCGGCGGCGGTCGCCGAACCCGGCGAGAGCGCCGCGAAGCGGCGGACGTCCTCCTCCGTGATCCGCCCGCCCGGTCCGGTGCCGGTCAGGCCGGCGAGCTCGACGCCGAGCTCCGCGGCGATCTTCCGGACGAGCGGGGTCGCCTGCACGCGCGCGGGCGGCCGTTCGTCGGGCTCGGGGGCCGGGCTCGGCTCGTCGGCGCGCACCTGCTCGGGCGGCTCGGCGGGCGCCGTCTCGACCTCTGCGTCGCCGATCAGGACCAGCGGCGTGCCGACGGGGACGAGGTCGCCCTCGCCGACGAGGATGCGCGAGACCGTCCCGGCGGCCGGGGACGGGATCTCGACGGTCGTCTTGTCCGTCTGGATCTCGACGAGCGGGTCGTCCTCCGCCACCTCCTGGCCGACCTCGACGAGCCAGCGCGCGATCTCGCCCTCGGCGACTCCCTCGCCGAGATCCGGCAGCTTGAACTCGTACGCCACCCCGCTCCTCAGTACTCGAGCACCCGCCGGGCCGCGTCGGCGACGCGCTCCGGGGTGGGCAGGTACTCGTGCTCGATCGACCAGTACGGGAAGGGGACGTCGTAGCCCGTGACGCGCAGCACCGGCCCCTGGAGGTCGAGGATCGCCTTCTCCGCGATGACGGCGACGATCTCCGCGCCGAAGCCCGCGACGCGCGGGGCCTCCTGGACGACGACGGCGCGGCCGGTCTTCGCCACGGAGGCGAGGATCGTCTCCTCGTCGAGCGGCTTCAACGTGCGCACGTCCACCACCTCGGCGCTCGCGTCGAGCGCGTCCGCCGCCGCGAGGCACGTCTGCACCATCGCGCCGTAGGCGACGAGCGTCACGTCGGTCCCTTCCCGCGCCACCCGGGCCCGGCCGAGCGGCACCACGTGGTCGCCCTCGGGGACCTCGCCCCGTGGGCTCCGGTAGAGCACCTTCGGCTCGAGGACGACGACCGGATCGGGGTCGCGGATCGCAGCGGCGAGCAACCCCTTCGCGTCCGCCGGGGTCGAGGGGATCGCGACCTTCACGCCGGGCGTGTGCACGTAGTAGGCCTCGGGGGAGTCCTCGTGCAGCTCCGGGGCCCGTACGCCGCCGCCGGTCGGCATCCGGATCGTGATCGGAAACTCCATCGTCCCGCCCGTCCGCCAGCGGTAGCGCCCGACGTGGGTGATGAGCTGGTCGAGACAGGGATAGCTGAACGACTCGTACTGCATCTCGCAGACCGGCCGCCAGCCGGCCATGGCGAGGCCGACCGCGGTGCCGAGGATGCCCGCCTCGGCCAGGGGGGTGTCGACGCAGCGGTCTGCCCCGAAGCGGTCGCGGAGCCCCGCCGTCGCGCGGAAGACGCCGCCGGCGAGACCGACGTCCTCGCCCATCACCATGACGTCGCCGTCGCGCTCCATCTCCGCGTGGAGCGCGTCGTTGACCGCCTCGACGAGTGTCCTGTCGGCCACCGCTCAGCCCTCGCGGAGACCCGGAGGCGGCTCGGCGTAGGCGTGCGCGAAGACGAGCTCGGGGTCGGGCGGGGGTAGCGCTTCGGCTGCCTGGATGCCCTTCCGCATGCGGTCGAGGGCGTCGGCGCGCACCGCCTCGGCGAGCGCGTCGGTGAGCACGCCCGCGCGGCGGAGGTAGCGGTCGTAGCGCCCCAGGCACTCGTTCTTGCGCTCCTCCTCGACGCGCCCGGCGTCCCAGTAGGCGGTCGGGTCGTCGGCGGTCGCGTGCGGGGCGCAGCGGTACGTAAGCGCCTCGACGAAGGTCGGCCCTTCGCCCGCGCGGGCGCGTTCGAGCGCCTCGGCGGTCGCCTCGTAGACCGCGAGGACGTCACCGCCGTCGACGCGCACGCCGGGCATCCCGTAGCCGACTGCCTTGTCGGCGAGGCTCTCGGCCCGCGTCTGCGCCGAAAGCGGCGTCGAGATCGCCCACTGGTTGTTGTTGCAGAACAGGACGACCGGGGCGCGCATGACGGCGGCGAAGTTGGCGCCCTCGTGGAAGGCCCCCTCGGAGGTGGCGCCGTCGCCGAAGTACGCGATCGCGCACGCGGTCTCGCGCTTCAGCTTCGCGCCCCACGCGTACCCCACCGCGTGCGGGACGTGGGTGGCGATCGGAACGGTGATCGAGGCCACGCGGTAGTCGCGTGGGTTCCACCAGCCGGCCGGGTGGCCGCGCCACCAGGAGAGCACCGTCTCGGGCGGCATGCCGCGCAGGAGCCCGATCGCCGACTCGCGGTACGAGGGGAAGATCCAGTCCTCCGGCGCGAGGGCGAAGGCCGAGCCGGCCTGGATCGCCT
>JAICGP010000078.1 GCA_025923055.1 Thermoleophilia bacterium | reverse complement strand
CCTCACCCGCGGCATGGTAGAGGCCGGCGGCGGACGACCGCGAGTCGCCCGCCGCCGGCCGGAAAGCGTCCTAGGCGACGACGCCCGTCGGCTGGTTGGGCAGGTCGGCGGCCTCGCGGAGCTTCTTCGCGATCTCGGAGATGTCCTCGGGCGCGTAGTCCGGCGCGAAGACGGCCGGCTGCGGCGGCAGGTCGTTCGCCGGGCGCCCTCGGGCGCCTCGTCGATCACGACGAGGTCCTCGCCCGTCTCCGGGTGCTGCCCGTTGAAGACGGCGGCGAGCTCCCGGAAGTCCTCCGGCGAGAACCTGTAGAGCCGGAGGTGGTCCACGGACTCCTTTCTCTCTTGCGGAGGTCCGCATCTACGCGCCGGGCTCGCGTGCAAACGGGCTGCCGAACCGCCTTGCGACAGGGTCCTGGAAGGGTCTGCTAGAAGACCGGCATGACCGGGTACGCGGTTCGCAACCTGAAGGAGATCGAGGATTCGGCGGTGAAGTTCGGGCTCTCGCCGCGGATGGAGTCCCGCTTCGCGCGCAGCGATCTGGGCGCCGAGACGCTGGGGCTCAGCTACCAGCGCCTGGCGCCGAACGTCCGCCAGCCGTTCGGCCACCGGCACGAGCAGCAGGAGGAGGTGTACGTCGTGCTGAGCGGCGGCGGGCGCGCGACTCTCGGCGACGACGTCGTCGAGCTGCGCCCCTGGGACGCCGTCCGCGTCGCGCCCGAGACGCTGCGTGCCTTCGAGGCCGGGCCCGACGGGCTCGAGCTGCTCGCCTTCGGTGCGCACACGGACGCGGGAGACGTGGAGACCGTCGAGGGCTTCTGGGCCGGCTGAGAGCGACCGCCGGCCGCCCGGTTCGTTAGGTTGCCCGCCGGTGTCGTTCTACGACTGGCTCCTGGCGCTGCACGTCGTCGCGGCCGGTGCGCTCGTATCCGCGCTCGTGCTCTACTCCGTCGTGATCGCGGCCGGGTGGAACCGCACCCTCCCGAGCGAGGTCTCGCGGATGTTCCGCCTCTCGCGGGCCGGCGACGCCGCGTTCGCAGTCGGCTCGATCGGCACGATCGTCCTCGGGATCTGGCTCGCCATCGACTCGGACGACTTCCAGGTGTGGGACGGCTGGGTGATCGCCGCCCTCGTCCTCTGGGCCCTCGCGATGGAGACCGGCCGTCGCACGGGAGAGCACTACAACACCGCCCGCGACCGGGCGCGCGTGCTCGTCGCCGAAGGACGCGACACGCCGGACCCCGAGCTCGGCGCGCTCGTCGGCTCCTCGAGGGGGCTCGCCTTCCACGCGGCCACCGTGGTGCTCGTCCTGGCTCTCCTCGTCGTGATGATCTACAAGCCCGGCGCATGAGCGTCCTCGCCGTCATCCGGCCCGACGACTGGAACTTCCCGCTGCTCGTGCACGTGCTCGGCGCGGTGCTCCTCGTCGGCGGCCTGTTCACGGCCGTAGTCGCGCAGTTCCTCGGCTGGCGCCGCCAGCGCAGCGCGGACGCGGCCGCCTACGCGCGGACGGGCTTCCGCTCGCTGCTCTTCGTCGCCTTCCCCGCCTGGTGGATCATGCGCGTGGGCGCGGAGTGGATCTACCGCCGCGAAGGCTGGGACGACGCCGAGGACGAGCCGGCCTGGCTGGGCATCGGCTGGGTCACGTCCGACCTGGGCGGTCTCCTCCTCCTCGTCTCCATCGTCCTCGCCGGCCTCGGCGCCCGCCGCCTCCACGTGGCCGGAGGCGAGACGAGCATGCTGCTCCGCGTCTCGACCGTGCTCGTGACGATCGCGCTCGTCGCCTACGTCGTCGCCTTCTGGGCGATGGCCGGCAAGCCGGACTAGGAGGGTTGGCTACAGGCCCTCCGCGGCCGCGGCGACGA
Source organism: Thermoleophilia bacterium (assembly GCA_025923055.1). Lineage (GTDB taxonomy): Bacteria > Actinomycetota > Thermoleophilia > Gaiellales > Gaiellaceae > JAIBJN01. The sequence continues at coordinate 9,853 of JAICGP010000078.1, read as the reverse complement.
GCTGCTCCTGGAGCCAGCTCAGGTAGCCGAAGACGGAGAGCTCGTACGCCCGGGGATCCTGCGGGTCGACGTCGCTTGCGTACGTCTCCTCCGTCACGTCGAGCTTCGTGCCCAGCACCAGCCTCAGGTCGTTGAGGGCTCGGAGCCAGGCGTCCAGCTCCTCGGCGCTGAGCCGGTCGCGCCCGGCGGTCTCCTCGAGGAGCCGCAGCGCCGCCTGACGCCCCTCCGCGAGCTCGCCGCCGACGAGGCGGCGGTACTCGGCCTCGTCCTCCTCGTCGCGCTCGTACGCCGGCGGGAAGAGGCGGCGCAGCGCGGGGTCGTCGGGCTCCTCGTCCAGGAGCGCGCGGAGCTGCGTCGGCAGGGAGCGGAGGAGCTCGCGCTCGGCGTCCGAGAGCCGGAGGCGGAAGTCGCCCTCTCCTGTCGGCTCGATCGGCGGCCTGACGAACACGAGGCCGCTAGTCCTGACGGAGCGTCGCCCAGAGCCCGTGCGCGTGGAGGCGGGCGACGTCGTGCTCGGCCCTCTCGCGCGGGCCGCTGGAGACGACCGCCTTGCCCTCCTCGTGCACCTGCAGCATCAGCTGCGTCGCCTTCGCGCGGCTGTAGCCGAAGAGCTTCTGGAAGACGAGGGTGACGTACGACATCAGGTTGACGGGGTCGTTCCACACGATCACGATCCACGGCCGGTCGTCCGCGGGCACGTCCGCTCCGGCGGGGCGCTCGATGTCGGTCTCGACGGGCGTCGCGATGGTTCCGGTCATGCTCCGATTGTGGCCGAAGACGCGAGGAGCCCGCAGCTGCGGGCCCCTCGGCGAGGACGTCCGGAGGTCGGCGCTCAGAAGCGGATGACGCGGTTCCTGCGGTTGACCGGCCTGATCGCCTCGGGGCCGATGAAGATCCCGTACGAGCGGTGGAAGCCGAAGATCGAGCGGCGGGCGCCCGAGCGGACGGAGTCGTGGATCCGCATCACTTGGTTGTACGCGGCGATCCGGCAGCGGACGCAGACTACGCGGCGCGGCATGACGCCGTTGCCGTGGGCGACGAACCAGCCGCCGCCCGCTCCCCAGCAGGTCCAGCGGTGCTCGCGCGGGGCGCCGGACCTGAACCTGCGGAACGTGATCCGGCGGCCGCTCATCGCCTGGACGACGTCCTGGTGGAAGTCGCCGCGCTTGCGGCCGCACTCGGCGTGGCCGGTGACGACGAGGTCGCGAGAGCTCTGCCCGATCTTGACGGCGTCGTAGCCCGTGCCGCGGTCGCGGCCGTTGCCCCGCACGTCGAGGATCAGGTCGACCGTGCGCCGGTTCCCGTCGCCGTAGCAGCCGACCAACCGGATGGCGTCGCCGTTGCCGGGGTTCGGCATCCTCGAGATCACCTTGATGGGCAGGCGGCCGTAGCGGCGCAGCGACCCACGGCATTCCCAGCTCCGGCGCGTGCGGATGACGCGGCCCGGATCCAGTGCGGCCGCAGTGCGGGCGGTCGACGCGGCGGCGTCGGCGCCGCTCTGCGAGTCGCCGGACACGGCTCCGTTCCCAGCGGCGGGAACGGCGAGCAGGACGAGGACGAGGAGGAACAGAAGGCGGCGAGACGACATGAGGGGCGGCTCCTTCGGATCTCGGCGTCGGAGGGGCTTGGCTCGACCCCCGGCCGGGGGGATCGCCCGCACCGTACGACCGGGTTGTGAGGGCGACGTGGGCGTCCTGTGAACGATTCGTAAAAGGCGAGCGCGCCTGCTCACGGGCCGGGACGGCGGGAGAGCGCTGTCGCGCGGCTATCGTGGGGCGGGATGAGCGTTCGCGCCGCGAAAGCCCTGCCCGCCACGACGACCATGGGGCCGGTCCACCTGACGGTGGCCGACCTCGAGCGCTCGCTCGCCTACTACGGCGGTTCGGTCGGGCTCGCCGTCCGCGAGCGCGGCAGCGGGAGGGCCTCGCTCGGCGCGGGCGACCTCGAGCTGCTCGTCCTCGTCGAGGAGCCCGGCGCACAGCCGGCGCGCCGCTCGGCCGGCCTCTTCCACCTCGCGCTGCTCCTGCCGGGGCGGGCCGAGCTCGCGCGCTGGCTCGCGCACGCGGGCCGCGACCGCGTCCCGCTCGCCGGCATGTCGGACCACTTCGTGAGCGAGGCGATCTACCTGACCGATCCGGACGGCCACGGGATCGAGATCTACAGCGACCGCCCCCGCGGGGTCTGGGAGGGCCGGGTGATGACGCGGATGACGACGGAGCCCCTCGACGTCGCCTCGCTGCTCGCCGAGCTGGACGACCCGCAGGACGCGGGCTTCGACGGTCTTCCGGCCGGGACGCGCATGGGCCACGTCCACCTCCAGGTCGCGAGCATCGAAGACGCGCTCGCCTTCTACCGCGACGTGCTCGGCTTCGAGCTGATGGCGGAGCTCTTCGGCTCGGCGGTCTTCCTCGCGGCGGGCGGCTACCACCACCACGTCGGCGCGAACACGTGGCAGAGCCTCGGTGCCTCGCCGCCGCCGCCCGGGTCGGCGGCGCTCCGGCACGCCACGATCGTGCTCCCGGACTCGGAGGAGCGAGATCGCGTCGCCGCGCGCGTCGCGGAGACCGGGCAGGAACCCGAGGCCGTCGGCGAGGGCGTGCTCGTCCGCGACCCTTCCGGCATCGCCCTCGTCCTGGCTGCGGGCGGCGGCTAGACCTCCGCGTCGCGCAGCCGGGCGAGGATCCCGTCGGCCCAGCGGACGACCGCTTCGTGGTGCTCGAGCCCCGAGTCGAGCACCGTGTCGCTGTAGGCGGCGGCAGTGCCCGCGGCCTCGAGCTCCCGGAGGAGCGCCACCCGCGGTCCTGCGCCTGGCTTCGCCGGCCGGCGCTTGACCTCTCGCGCCGAGCGGTTTAGTGTCGCTCAACCTCCACCTATTCTGGTGTGGAGTCGGCGGCAGGGAACCGCCTCGAGGAGCGAGACAAGGAGGAGGGGAATGAAGCGAGCTCTCGCGCTGGCCGCCGCGTCGGTCGTCGCGGCGATCCTCGCGGCGCCGGCCGCTGCCGAGCAGCCCACGATCCAGCGCGACGTGCAGGTCATGAACGTCGTGCAGGACGCGGATGCCTGCGGGGACTTCGGCGTCATCTGGCGGATCAACATCACCGCCGACGTCTACACGTACTTCGACTCGGAAGGCGTGCGCACGAGGCAGGTCGTGCACATCAAGGAGGACAACACGATCGAGAACACGGTCACCGGGCTCACGCTCCGCGAGGGGCCCGACTCCTTGATCCAGACGACGTACTTCACCGAGGACGGCCGCTTCGTCGAGCGGATCGTCGCGGTCGGGCTCCAGGCACGGGTCGGGAACGACCTGCGGGACGTCGGCCGTGTCGTCCTGCTCCCGCTGGGCGGGGGCCGCTTCGACCTCGTCTTCGCCGCGGGCCCGCATCCCGCCCGCGAGGCAGCCGACGACGGAACGCTCGCCGACGCGCTGCCCGCGTTCTGCGAGGTGCTCAGCTAGATGCGGGACCGGCAATTCGCACACTCGCGGCTGGCGCCTGCGACGCTGCGCCGGATCGCCGCGCTCGCCCTTGCCCGTACTCTCGAGTACGGGCCGCGGACGATCGCGACGCCCGGCTCGGTCGCAGGCGTCCCCGACGAGCACACGAATCCCCGGCCCGACATCTAAGCCCGATCCTGCGCGGGCACACGGGCGCGGGTTTGTGGTGGGCCCGCGCCCCGCCCGCCGGGGCCGCACGCCGACGGCGCCGGGCCGGCACTACCATGCGGTCTATCCCGCCGCTCGCCTCCGGACCGTGAACCGGCGCCTGCTCGTCGTTCTCGCCGTCGCCTTGCTCGCGGCCCTCGTCGCCGTGGGCGCCGTCCTGCTCGGCTCGGACGGCGACGGCGGGCCGACCGCGGCGGCGACGGGGACGGGGACGACCGGCGCGGATGAGCCCGACCTCGAGACGTGCGCCGGCCTCGCCGACGACGCCGCGGCGCGCGACTGCTACGCGGGCACGCTGAAGCGGCTCGTCGAGGAGGCGGACGACGCGTCCGCCGCGCTCGAGGAGATCGCCGTCGCGGCCTACGCGGAGCCGGACGGCCGGCTGCTCGCCGACTGTCACGGCCTCATGCACACGGTCGGGCGCGAGTACGCCCGCGAGCGCGGCGTGACGCTCGCGAATCTCATGGAGCACCTCCCGCAGACGAACGAGCCGGGCTGCTCGGCGGGCTTCGCGCACGGCCTCGTCACCGGGGTGGCGCCCGAGATCGACGTCACCCGTCCGCGCGTGTCCGCGGCGGTCCGTGCCGCCACGGAGACGCGCTACCAGCGCTACAGCTGCGTCCACGGCTTCGGGCACGCCTTCATGCGCATCGCGGGCGAGTCGCTGCCCGAGGCGCTCGCGCTCTGCCGAGGCCTCGGCCGGGTCTCGGCGCCGGATTGCGCCCAGGGCGCCTATCACGACTACTGGTTCGCGCTCGGCGGCCACGACGACACCGAGCGGCCGCCGACCGCCGTCGAGGATCCGCGTACGCTCTGCGGCGACCAGGCGCCCGAGTTCGTGCGCCCGTGCTGGTACCGCGCCTTCGTCGACAACCGCCCGGAGGAGCCGGTGGACGACGCAGCCGACGTCGACCGACTCTGCGCCGGACTCGCGGGCCTCCAGCGCGAGGCGTGCGTCACGGCCGCGTCGGTGGTCGGCCCCGCCGACCCGAGCCGCCAGCTCAGCCTCTGCACGGGCCTGGACGGCTCCGACGCTGTCAGCTGCATCCGCGGGACCAAGGTGCAGAACCTGCTCGTCGCGCCGCGCGAAGACCTCGTCGCGCTCGCGCGGCAATACGACGGGTTCCCGGGCGCGACGAGGATCGCGTGCTACCGCTGGCTCGGGAAGGTCCTCACCGTCATGACGGACGGCGAGTTCGAGCGCTACGGCTGCCGGCAGGCGCCGGATGACGCCACGCGCCGTGCCTGCATCGCCGGCGCCCGCGAGAGCGACGGGCCGCTCGAGACGTTCAGCTGAGGTGCGCCCGCCGCTCGTCTCCGTCCTCCTGCCGGTCAGGGACGGGGCCGCGCACCTCGCCGAGGCGCTCGCCTCGCTCTCGGCCCAGACGCTCGGCGACTTCGAGGCGCTCGTCGTCGACGACGGCTCGGCGGACGAGTCGGCCGAGATCGCGGAGGCGCAGGCGCGCGCCGACGACCGCTTCCGGGTGCTGAGACAGCGGCCCGCCGGGATCGTGGCCGCGCTGGAGCGCGCGCGCGCCGAGGCACGCGGCCGCCTCCTCGCCCGCATGGACGCCGACGACGTGGCGCTCCCCGGTCGCCTCGAGGCGCAGGCCGACGCTCTTGCTGCGGACGACCTCGCCGCGTGCGGCGGCCGCGTCGAGTACTTCCCGCGCGACCAGGTCCGCGACGGCGCGCGGCGCTACGAGCGCTGGCTGAACGGCCTCGTGACGCCCGAGGCCGCCGCGCGCGACGTCTTCGTCGAGTGCCCGCTTCCCCATCCGACGCTCGTCGCCCGCGGGGAGGCGATCGCGGCGGTCGGCGGGTACCGCGACGCGGGCTGGCCGGAGGACTACGACCTCGTCCTCCGTCTCTGGGCGGCGGGCGCCCGCTTCCGAAACGTCGAGGCGGTCGTCCGGCGCTGGCGGGAGCACCCGGAGAGACGCTCGCGAACGGATCCCGCGTACGCGCTCGAGGCCTTCGTCCGCTGCAAGGTGTACTACCTGCGCCAGACGCTGCTCCGGCGCTTCGCGAGCGTCGTCGTGTGGGGCGCGGGCCCCGTCGGCAAGTCGTTCGCGCGCGAGCTCGCGCGGACGGGCGTCCCGGTGGCGGCCTTCGTGGACGTCGACCCACGCAAGCTCGGCCGGGTCGTCCACGGCGCGCCCGTCGTCCCCCACGATGAGGCGCCGCGCTTCGCGAGCTCCTTCGCGCTCGCCGCCGTCGCCGGGGAAGCCGCCCGCGCAGAGATCCGCGCGGCCGTCGCCGCCCAGGGCCGCCGCGACGGCGTCGACTTCGTCGCCGTCGCCTGACCGAGCCGAGCCCGTCCAGAGGCGCCCGAAGGAGAGCTTGTGCTCCACGAGCACAAGCTCTAGCGCTCCCTCTTGGCTCTTCTCGACGGGAAGGACTTTGTGCTCGGGGAACACGAGGTCGCCCAGGTTGCGCCGGTAGCCTCCCGTCGTGCCCGTTCGCTGCGACTGGGTTCCCGCCGGCGACCCGCTCTACGTCGCCTACCACGACGAGGAGTGGGGGGTGCCGGTTCGCGACGACCGGCGCCTCTTCGAGCTGCTCGTGCTCGAGGGAGCCCAGGCGGGCCTCTCGTGGGCGACGATCCTCCGCAAGCGCGAGGGGTACCGGCGGCTCTTCGCCGGCTTCGACCCCGACGAGGTCGCCCGCTTCGACGAGCGGCGGGTCGAGGAGCTCCTCGCCGATCCGGCCATCGTGCGAAACCGGCTGAAGGTCGAGTCCGCGGTCGAGAACGCACGCCGCGTCCTCGAGGTCCAGGCCGAGCTCGGCAGCCTCGCCGCGCTCCTGTGGGGCGCCGTCGACGGCGAGCCCCTGGTGAACCGGTGGAGGACGATCGCCGACATCCCCGCCGAGACGGCCGAGTCCGGCGCGCTCAGCAAGGAGCTCAAGCGGCGCGGGTTCCGCTTCGTCGGCCCGACCGTCTGCTACGCGCTCATGCAGGCGGCCGGGCTCGTGAACGACCACGTCGTCTCGTGCTTCCGCCACGGCGAGGTAGGGAATACTGATCGGAGCCCACGATGAAGCTCGAGGGAATCCACCACGTCACCGCCATCACCGCGGACGCGCCGGGAAATGTCGACTTCTACACGCGTGTGTTGGGCCTTCGGCTCGTCAAGAAGACGGTCAACCAGGACGACCCGACCGTCTACCACCTGTTCTATGCGGATGAGGAGGGGAACGCCGGCTCCGACCTGACCTTCTTCGAGTATCCCGGCCTCGAGCGCGGCCGGCCGGGAGCCGGCATGGTCCACACGGTCGTCTGGCGCGTCGCGAGCGAGGAGGCGCTGGGCTTCTGGGCCGACAGGCTCGCAGCCGAGGGCCTCCAGCCGGAGCGGGACGGCGACCGCCTGCGCTTCGCCGATCCCGAAGGCATGGGACTCGAGATCGCCGCCGTGGAGGCGGACGACGAGCCGCTCGTCGCCCGGCATCCCGAGATCCCGGAGGAGCTCGCGCTCCAGGGCTTCGACGGCGTCCGGGCCTACTCGGCCCATCCTGACGCCAGCCGCTCCTTTCTCGATGAGACCCTCGGCTTCGCAGCCCGGGGAGCGCGCGACTGGGAGGTGCGGGGAGAGGAGCGCGGCTCCTTCTACGCCTACGACGAGGCGCCGCCGCAGCGCGGCCTCGGCGGCGCGGGGACGGTGCACCACGTCGCGTGGGCGTCGTCGCTGGAGGAGCACGAGGCCTGGCGCCAGCGCGTCGCCGCGGCGGGGATGCGGCCGACGCCCGTGATCGACCGCTTCTACTTCCGCTCCGTCTACTTCCGCGAGCCGAGCGGCGTGCTGTTCGAGATCGCCACGCTCGGCCCGGGCTTCACGGCCGACGAGCCGCTGGAGACGCTCGGCGAGGCGCTGTCGCTGCCGCCCGCCTACGAGCCGCTGCGCGGGCGCCTGGAAGGCATCCTCACGCCGCTGCCCGACCCGCGGGCCGGCCGGCCCGTCACGTGAGCCGCCGCCGCTCCGCGGCGCGCCGCTAGCCAGGGCGCATGCCGCTCCTCGCCGAGGTCCGGATCCGGGGCTTCCGCTCGGCGGCCGACGTCACGATCGAGCCCGGCCCGATCACCGCGCTCGTCGGCGAGGCCCGCTCGGGCAAGTCGAACGTCCTGCGGGCGGTGCGCGCGCTGCTCGACCCGGGCGTGCCGCCCCGCCCGGCCGACGTCCGCCGCGACGGAGGACCGGCGATCGTCGTGGAGGCGAGCCTGGAGGACGGGCGCCGCCTCGTGCTCGACGCACGGCCGCCGGAGGTCGTCCGTGCCGAGCGGGACGGCTCGCCGCCCGTCGTCTTCCTGCCGGCCGGCGCGCGCGGCGGGACGCTGATCGGCACCGGCGAGCCCGAGGGGGCCGCCGCGCCCGCGCTCGAGCTCTTCCGGGAGGCGCTCGCCGGCGCCGAGCGGGACGGCTCCGACGCCGCCTCCGCGGGCGCGCTCGTGACCGCTGTGGAGGCCTGCTGCGCGGGGGACCTCGAGGGGGTCGTCCTCCTGATCGAGGAGCCGGAGCTCTTCCTGCGGCCGCAGACGCAGCGCTACCTCTACCGCCGGCTTCGCGCATTCGCGGCGGCCGGCAACCAGATCCTCTACTCGACGCACGCGCCGGCGCTCCTGAACGTGGCCCGCCTCGAGGAGCTCGCGCTCGTCGAGCGCGACCCCGGCGGCGCGACGCGCGTGGTGAGGCCGCAGCCGCTCGAGTCCGAAGAGGCCTTCCGGGTGGTGAGCGAGTTCGACGCCGAGCGGAGCGAGCTCTTCCTGGCGCGCTCGGCGATCCTCGTCGAGGGGCGCACGGAGAAGCTCGTGCTTCCGTCCGTCTTCGCGGCCCTCGGCCACGACGCCGACCGCGAGGGCGTCTCCGTCGTCGAGTGCGGGGGCAAGTCGAATATCCCGGTCTTCGCGCGAATCTGCCAGGCGTGCGGGATCCCGTTCGTCGTCGTCCACGACCGCGACGCCGAGCCGGGCAAGGAGCCGATCCCCGCGGAGGTCGCGCTGAACGCGCTGATCGCCGAAGCCGCCGGGGCCGAGCGCACGGTCGTCCTCGAGCCCGACTTCGAGGCGGTCGCCGGCCTGCGCGGCCAATCGAACAAGCCGGAGCGCGCCTGGAACCACTTCTCCACGCCGGGCGTCGAGGTCCCCGAGCCGCTCGCGCGGGCCGTCCGGCTGGCGCTAAACCCGCTTTCATAGCGTGCGGCAAGTCCGCAGCGGGAATGCAGGCGCGCACGGATGGCAGGACGTCCGCCGTGGGCGAGGCTGCGGAACGTCGAAAGGAGCAGACATGAAGATCCTCGTTGCCTACGACGGCCGTTCCCACAGCGACCACGCGGTCGACAGCGCCGCCGACTTGGCGGGCGGTCACGACGCCGAGGTCACCGTCCTGAGCGTCGTCCCGCCCGACGCCCGCGCGTCGAAGGCGGGAGGCCACGTCGGCCTGCGCCCGCACGCCCACGAGGACGTCGCCAGGGCGCATGCCCGGCTCCGGGAGCGGGGAATCGCCTCGGAGATGCGGATCGAGCACGGCGATCCGGCGGAGGAGATCGTCCGGGTCGCGGGGGAGGAGGGCTTCGACCTCGTCGTCAGCGGGTCGCGCGGTCGCGGCACGCTCGGCGGCCTCCTGCTCGGCAGCGTCTCGCAGACGCTCGTCCGCACGGCTCCCTGCCCGGTCCTCGTGGTCGCGGAGGATCACGAGGAGCGGTTCGAGCCGACGCGCTCGTAGCTACGCGGCCCCGCGCCGGGCGAAGACGACGAGCAGGCTGAGCGACTCGTAGCCGGTGAAGCGGTGCTCCGCCCCGGCGGCGACGAAGATCGCCTGCCCCTCCTCCATGTCCACCTCCCGGCCCTCGACCTCCAGCGTCCCCCGCCCCTCGATGACGACGTAGACCTCGTCGTCCTCGTGGGGCTGCTGGCGGTCCGGCTCGGGGGCGACGAGCACGTAGACGCCGATCTCGAGCCCGGGCGAGGAGTGCACGACCTCGTAGCCGCCCTCGTCCTCCTTCAGCCGGCGGTTCGCGTCCTCGACGTCGAAGAGGTGCTCGTACGGGACGACCATCAGACGGCCGCCCGCAGGCCGGGGATGATCTCGTCGCCGTAGGTGCGCAGGATCTCTTCCTGGCCGTGGGTCATGAGGTAGATGTTGAAGTGGTCGACGCCGACCGACTCGAGCTCGGCCAGCTTCTCGCGCACGG
>JAICGP010000077.1 GCA_025923055.1 Thermoleophilia bacterium | reverse complement strand
GGCTCGTGGTACCTGATCGGCCGAGACCTCGACCAGGACGACGAGCGCACCTTCCGCGTCTCCCGGATCGTCGGCGACATCCGCTTCGCCACGCGGCGCGAGCGCGACTTCCGCATGCCGGAGTACGACCCGTCGGGCTTCAGGGGCCGCCAGCAGTGGCAGTACGGGGAGGCGGTCGGCGAGGCGGAGATCGAGCTCGATCCCGATACGGCCTGGTGGGTCGAGCGCATGGTCGAGCGGGGCGAGGTCGACGGCGGCGTCTTCCGCACGCCGTACTCCCGCCTCGATCTCCTCGCCGGCTGGGTGCTGCGGCAGGAGGGGCGCGCGCGCCCGCTCGCGCCGCCCGAGCTCGCCGAGGAGGTGGCCGCCGGCCTGAACCGGGTCCTCGAGCGCCACGAGAGTGAGCCGACCAAGCCGCCGCGCCCGAAGGCGCGGCCCGAGGCGCAGGCGCTGGAGCGGCCGGTCGGGCCCCTGGCGCCGGAGCGCTTCGGCGTCCTCCAGGCCCTCCTCGCCCATCTGCTGGCGGCCTGCGGCGACGACACCCGTGCGACGATCCCCGCGCGGGAGCTCGTCGAGCGCTTCCACATCCCGGAGGACCAGCTCGACGACCATCTCCAGCTCCTCAACCTCGTCAACTTCGGCGGCGGCTGCTACGCGGTCTACGCGTCGCTCGACGGCGACGAGGTGCGCGTCGACAAGGAGCTCTTCGGGGATACGTTCCGCCGTCCCCCGCGGCTGACGCCGCTCGAGGCGCGCGCCATCCGGCTCGCGCTCGAGTTCGTGGGCCCGATGATCGCGGCCGAGGCGCAGACCCCACTCGAGCGCGTGCGCCGCAAGCTCGAGGAGACGTTCGGCGAGTTCGACCTGCCCGACCGTCCGCCGGAGCCCGAGGCCGGCTCGGAAGAGGAGAAGCTGATCAGGACGCTGTCACAGGCGATCCGCGAGCAGCGGCTCGTGGAGATCGACTACGTCGCCGTGGGCGAGGAGCTGAGCACGCGGACGATCGAGCCGCACGCGCTCGAGCGCGAGCTCCCCTGGTGGTACGTCCATTCGTGGGACCGGACCCGCGACGCGCAGCGCAGCTTCAGGCTCGACCGCATGCGCCGCGCGACGCTCCTCGACGAGCGCTTCGAGTCGCGGCCGGGGCTCGAGCCGCGCAAGCTCCGCGACGTCCGCATCGCCCGGGTCCTCTTCGATCCCGAGGTGGCGCGCTGGCGGATCGAGCGCGGCGCGCTGCCACTGACGAGGGGCTACGCCCTCGAGGAGGTCGGCGTCGGAGGCACCGACTGGCTCGTCGGCGAGATCCTCTCGCACCGCGGCTTCGCGGAGGTGCTGGAGCCGGCCGACCTCCGCCGCGAGGTGGCCGCCCGGGCGAAGAAGCTCAGGGACCCGCTGGCGAAGCGCCCCGCCCGGGCGCGCGGCTGACGGCCAACGCCTACGGGCCGCGCCGCTCGTTGCCGCGCTTGAAGTTGCCCGTCGACCGGGCGAGGAGGGACTGCAGCTCGGCGTCGTCCGCGCCCTCGGCGTGCTGCCGGAAGCGGGCCGCGCGAGCGCCGCTCAGCCTGGTGACGACCCGGCCGCGCCAGCTGATCCGCACCCTGCCGTCCTTCGTCTCCTGCCAGCCGAACTCGCCGCCGCCGTTCACGGCTCGCCGCGGTTCAGGCGGGCGAGGGCCCACTCGGCGTGGTCGCGCAGGAGCTCGTCGTCTCCCGCCGCGTAGGGGCGGACGGCGCCCGCCAGCGAGACCTCGCCGGAGTTGCCCGCCGCCACGAGCGCGTTCCGGCGCAGGTAGCGCGGGTCGTTGCGCGGGAAGTAGAGCCGGTCGTAGCGCTCGCGCAGCTCCTCGTCGTCCGCCTCGAGCCAGTCCAGGAGCGACACGACCGGCTCGGCTCCCGCCGGCGGCTCCTCCCCGGCGCGGCGCTTCTCGATGCCACGGTTCCACGGGCACACGTCCTGGCAGATGTCGCAGCCGTAGACCTGGGCGCCGAGCTCGTCTCGGTATGCGTCCGGGATCGGCTCCGGCGACTGCGTCCAGTAGGAGAGGCAGCGCGTCGAGTCGAGCACGCCGGGCTCGTCGAGCGCGTTCGTCGGGCACGCCTCGATGCAGAGCGTGCACGAGCCGCAGTCGAGCTCGAGCGGCACGCTCGGCTCTACGACCGCGTCGGTGACGAGCGTCCCGAGCACGACCCAGGAGCCGTGCCTGCGCGTGATCAGCATCGTGTTCTTGCCGTAGAAGCCGACCCCGGCCCGCGCGGCGCCCTCCCGGTCGACGTGCTGGTTCTCGTCGACGAGGACGCGGTAGGAGCCGCCGAGCCGCCGCCCGAGCGCGTCGAGCTTCTCCCGCAGCTCCGCGTAGCGGTCCGACCACGTGTAGCGCGGCAGAAGCCCCTCGCCCGCCTGCGGCTCGGGAGCCGCGGCGTAGTAGCAGAGGGCGGCGGAGACGACCGTCCGCGCGCCGGGAAGCAGCCTCTCGGGATGGCAGGAGGTCTCCGGCTGCGCCATCGTGAAGCGCATGTCGGCGAAGAGGCCGCGCGCGCGGCGCTCGCGGATGTGGCGCTCGGTCTCGGCGTACGGCCGGGCCGGTGCGGCGCCGACGACGTCGATCCCCAGCTCCTCCGCCGTCCGGCTGAGCTCGGCGGTCGTCATCTGCGGGCCAAGGTAGCAGCGGCCCGCCGGTAGGATCGCCCGCGTGAAGGCGGTGCGCATCCACGAGGACGGCGGGCCCGAGGTCCTCCGCTACGAGGACGCGCCCGATCCGGCCGCCGGCCCTGGGGAGGTCCTGATCGAGCTGCGGGCCGCGTCCCTCAACCACCTGGACATCTGGCTCCGGCGGGGTCTCCCGTCGGCGCCGAAGCCGCGGATCCTCGGCGCCGACGGCGCGGGCGTCGTCGCCACGCTCGGCGAGGGCGCCGACGGGCTGGAGCCCGGCGACCGCGTGGTGATCAATCCGGGCCTCGACGACGGCGCCCGCATCGTCGGCGAGCACATGGACGGGACGCACGCCGAGCTGATCGCGCTGCCGGCCGACTACGTGCACCCGCTGCCCGACTCGCTCTCCTTCGAGGAGGCGGCCGCCTTCCCGCTCGTCTTCGAGACCGCGTACAGGCTGCTCGTCACCCGGGCGGGACTGCGCGAGGGCGAGTGGGTCTTCGTCTGGGGCATCGGCAGCGGGGTCGCCACGGCGACGCTCCAGGTGGCGAAGGCACTCGGGGCGCGGGTGCTCGTCACCTCCTCGAGCGACGACAAGCTCGCGCGGGCCCGCGACGAGCTCGGCGCGGACGCGACCGTCAACCACGAGACCGCGGACGTCGTCGCGGCCGTCCGCGAGGCGACGGGCGGCCGAGGCGCCGACGTCGTCGTCGAGCACGTGGGCGAGGCGACGTGGAAGACGTCGCTCCAGGTCGCCGCTCCGCAGGGGCGGGTGGCGGTGATCGGGGCGACGAGCGGCCCGAACCCGCCCGCGAACCTGCACCGGATCTGGTGGAAGCAGCTCACGATCGTCGGCTCGACGATGGGCACGCGCGAGGACTTCGCGGCGGTCTACGAGCTCGTGAAGGACGGCCGCGCCCGGCCGGTCGTCGACCGCGTCTTCCCGCTGGCCGACGCCGCCGCGGCCCACGAGCACCTCGAAGCCGGCCGGCAGCTCGGCAAGGTCGTGCTCCGCATTCCCGGCTAGGCGCGTGAGGAGGATCGGGGCGGAGGAGCGGCGCGCGCGGCTCGCCCGTCGCCACCACCTGGCGCCCGCTGCCCGCCTCGACGACCCGGTCGAGATCGCGGGCGACCTCGTCGGGCTGCACGCGAGCGACCCGGGCTCCGTCTACCTGGCGGCGGCCGCACGCATGCGGGAGCCCCGGCTCGAGCCGGTCGAGAAGGCGCTCTACGACTCGCGCACGCTCCTGCGGCTGCTCGGGATGCGCCGGACGATGTTCGTCCTGCCGCTCGACCTGGCCGCGATCGTCCAGGCTGCGTGCGGGGGCGCCGTCGCCGCGCGCGAGCGCCGCACGCTCGAGCGAATGGTCGACGGCGCCGGGCTGCACGCGGACCCGGCGGCCCACGTCCGCGACCTGGAAGCGGAGTCGCTGCGAGCGCTGGCCGCCCGCGGCGAGGCGACGGGAGCCGAAGTGAGCCGGGACGTCCCGGCACTCCGCGAGGAGGTTCGCTTCGGGGTCGGCACCAGGTGGGAGGGAGTGCAGAGGCTGACGACGCGCGTCCTCGTCCTGCTCGGTGCGGAGGGTCGGGTCGTCCGCGGCCGGCCGCGCGGCTCCTGGATCAGCAGCCAGTATCGCTGGGCGCCGCTCGAGTCGTGGCTTGCAAGCGGCCTGGAGGAGTGGGAGGTCGAGGCGGCGCAGGCGGAGCTCGCCCGGCGCTGGCTCGCCTCCTACGGTCCGGCCACCCCGGCCGACCTGCGCTGGTGGACCGGCTGGACCGCCGGCGAGACGAAGCGCGCGCTCGCTGCGCTGGAGACGGCCGAGGTCGACCTCGACGGCGAGCCGGGGGTCGTCCTCGGCGACGACCTCGAGCCGGTCGCAGCCCCGGAGCCGTGGGTCGCCCTCCTTCCCGGCCTCGACCCGACAGTGATGGGCTGGAAAGGCCGGGAGTGGTACCTCGGCCCGCACCGGCCGGCGCTCTTCGACAGCGCGGGAAACGCCGGCCCGACCGTGTGGTGCGACGGCCGGATCGCCGGCGGCTGGGGCCAGCCCGAGAGCGGCGAGGTCGCCGTCCGGCTCCTCGAGGACGTGGGCGCCGAGGCGCGCGCCGCCGTCGAGGCCGAGGCCGAGCGCCTCGGAGCCTGGCTCGGCGGAGTGCGGGTGACCCGGCGGTTCGGCGCCCCGCTGGTGCGCGAGCTCAGCGCCTAGGAGGGCCCTAGAGAACGATGCGAGGGACGAGGTCGAGCGGACAGCCTGCGGCCACCAGGTGCCGGACTTGGGCGGTGTCGACGGGTGCCCTCGTGAGCGTCTCGGCCTCCTTCGGCGTGAATCCCAGGGCGAGGAACTGCTTTCGCCGCCACTGACGAACGACCGTCCTCTCGGGGAGCCGCTTCGGTCTCGTCTCGGTCCCCTGCTCACCCATGCTCTCAGTCTGAGACAGGCCCAGAGCCGGGCGACCGTCGAAGGGTGAGGTTCGCGCCCGTCCGAAGGTTGGGGCCTGCCGCAAGGAGAGAACGCCGCCGCGCGGCGCGGAGGATTCGCCCTGACCGCAGATGAGGGCCGATCCGGAGGCCGCGCGACGGCTGCACACAGTCTCGGTCGGTCACCGGGAAGCCGCGTCCGTCGAGCGGGCGGTCCGGCACACGTCCTTCGGGTAGATCGCCTACCGGCCCGCCGGCGCTGCGGCAGCCGGGGCGACGGCCGCCTCGCTCAGGGCTTCCCAGCGGGGAAGCGTCACGGTGATCGCCGTCGGCCCTCCCGGTCGGCTGTCGACGGCAAGGTGCCCTCCGAGCAGCCGGACCCGCTCGCTCATCCCGACGAGGCCGAGCCGCCCTCTCTCGGCCGCGGCGACGAGCGCGAGCTCGACGTCGAAACCCCGGCCGTCGTCGACGATCGACGCCCGGATGCAAGCAGCCGTAGCCCGCACACGCAAGGTGGCGCGGGACGCCGAGCTGTGCTCGCGGACGTTGGCGAGCGCCTCCCGGGCGACCGCAGCGAGCGCGAAGCGCTGCGAGGGCGTCAGCCTGTCGAAGTTTCCGCTGACGTCGATCTCCACGTCGATCCCGCTCCGGGCGGCGAAGGCGGACGCCTCGTCGCGCAACGCCACGCCGAGGTCGCCCCCGCGAAGCCGCTGAGACTCGAGCGAGAGCGCGAGCTCGCGCAGGCTCTCGTCGACCTCGCGGAGCCGGAGCGCGTAGTCGTCCAGCCAGGCGCGCAGGAACCGCACGTGGCCGCCGGGGCCACGTCCGGACTCCAGGCGATCGCGCAGGACGTACGTGTCTCCGAGGAGCGTCGCCAGCACCTGAAGCGGCCCGTCGTGGATGTCGAGCCCGAGGCGGACGAGGCGCCGCTCGCTCGCCTCGACCAGCGCGCGCTCGTGGGCCCCGGCTCGCCGGAGGAGCCGCTCGCGCTCGACCACCGCAGTCAGGTGGGAAGCGGCTTCGCGCGCGTAGGCGAGCGCCGCGTCCCGCGCCGCCGGGCGGGCGCGGAAGACCAGCGCCGCGTACGTGGCGCCCCAGCGCAGGACCGGTACACCGTGCACGTGGCCGCGGCCGGGGTTCCGGCCAAGACCCTTGCGGAGGACTTCGCGGGCGCAGGCGCGCATCCGCCTCGTGGCCGCGTTCTCCCCGACGAGGGAGAGGCACGCGAGCCCGCGCTCGCCGCTCTCCCAGAGCGACGCCTCGGAGAGCGGGCCGATCGCCACCGCCGCCCGCAGCACGCCCTCCGCCGCCGCGACCGGAGGAAGCTCGCCCAGGGCGTGGCTGCCGAGAAGCTCACGGAAGAGATCGAGCCTCACGGCAGCGTTCCCGCGCGCCGACGCGGTCACGAGCAGGTCGACGACGGCGGACGCGGTCTCGGCGAACCGCTTCTCGAGGAGCACGAGCCCCAGGCCCTCGCCCGCGAGGGCCAGGGCCGCCCGCTCGGCGGCGTCCGCTGATGCGTCTCCCGCTCGCAGGAGCGCGCGCGCTCGCTCTCGAGCGGCGTCCAGAACGTCGTCCTCGGCCTCCTCCACGGCTGCCACGAGGAGGAGCTCCAGGCGCTCGAGCACTCCCGCCACGGCCTGCCCGCTCCTCAGACCGAGCTCTCGACGAGCCCGTGCTCGAACGCGTAGCGGGCCGCCTCCGTGCGGCTCGCCACGCCGAGCTTGCGGAAGATGTTGCGCAGGTGGAACTTCACGGTCTGCTCGCTGACCCAGAACTCTCGCCCGATCGCCTGGTTCGTGAGGCCGCGGGCGACGGCCTTCAGGACCGCGAGCTCGCGCTTCGTCAGTCCGGTCGATTCTGCGAGCCGCTCGTCGGACTCGTGCGGGACGCCGATCGCGTGGAAGACGGTTCCCTCGACCGCCTGCCGCAGTGCCGAGGCGAGATCGCGGACGTCGACGCTCTTCACGACGTATGCCGTCGCTCCCCGCGTGAGCGCAGCCTGAACGCGGTCGGGATCCGCAGAGGCCGACAGGATCACCACCTTCACGTCCGGGTGGCGCCTGCGGATCTGATCGAGACAGGCGAGGCCGTCCACATGGGGCATGCTGAGGTCGAGGACGACGAGATCCGGGCGGGTCTGGCCGACGAGCGGCAGCACCTTTGCCCCCGTGGTCGCCTCCCCCACCACCTCGATGTCCCGCTCATCCTCGAGCGCACGCCGGACGGCGCTGCGGACGAGCGGATGGTCGTCCGCGATCAGGACCTTCGTCTTCATGCCGCACCCCTCCCTCGGAACCCACTCTTTGACGTGGGTTCCAAAGCGTGGCGCCGTTCGCGCCCTGTGGCAATAGGCCGGGAGGCGCATTCGGCGTTCAGGTCCTGAACGCCCTCCGCCCCCCGGGAGGGGAGGGGCGGCCGCGCCCCTCCCCCGTCGTCGTTCGCGCCGCAGCTACCTCGCGAACTTGAAATGGGCGGCGTGCCGAGTGCCGTCGATCAGCGTCACGTCGAGCCGGCGGCACGTCCCCGCCCAGGCCTTGTCCGACTTCCAGACGTACACGTACTGGTCGGCGAGGGCGTCGTACGAGAGGCTGCTCCCTCCGGCGGTCACGGTCTGCTCGACCGTGTCGAGCGGCGCCGACGTGCTGCAGTCGACGCCGTGCGACACCGGGTAGCCGGTGGCGACGACGTCGAGGCCCTGATCGCCGCCGAGCGAGAACTTCACGGGGATCCCGCTCCCCGCCTTCACGACGTTGAGCGTCGGCGGGTTGTCGACGGGGCGGAAGAAGCCCCGGAAGTCGAAGACGACCGTGTAGAGGCACGCCGCGCCGGCGACGTGGCCGACGTTGTCCTCGGCGGCGGGCGCGCTCGCCGACTTCGTCCCGACCGAGGACGTGTCGAGCGCGACCGAGCCGGACGCCGGCGTGGCGAGGCCGGACTCGGCGTCCGCGGCCGTCCAGGCGGCGGTCGCCGGGCTCCCGAGGATGACAGCGGTGGAGGGGCACTCCAGTGCGAGCGAGGGAGCGTCGGCGTCCACCTGCACGGTGACGGTCCCGGCCGCGGATTCGTTGCCGGCCCGGTCCCGGACCGTCCCGCTCGCCGTGTGCGAGCCGCTCGTGCCGAAGACGGCGTCCGCGGGCACGGTGGCCGGATCGACGCCGCTGCCGGCGTCGCCGTTGGCCAGATCGGGATCCCCGGCCGCTCCGAACGTGACCACGACCTCGTCCGCGTACCAGCCGCCGCCGCCCGCGTAGTCGGGCGCTCGGTCCGGGGTCGCCGCCGGAGCGTGAGGAGCCGTCAGGTCGACGTTGATGCCGTCGACCGTCGCCGACTCGGTGTTGCCGGCCCGGTCACGCGCCGTGCCGACGACAGCCTGGTCGCGGCCTTCGCCGGTGACCGCCTGGTCGGCGCTGCAGGAAGCGAGCCCCGAGAGGGCGTCGGCGCAGGCGAAGGACACGACCACCGCGCCGGCGTTCCAGCCGAACGCGTTGGCCTCCGGGGTGCGCGCCGCCGAGATGGTCGGATTCGTCGCGTCGCGCTTCACGGCCACCTCGACGGGCCCCGAGGAGCCGCCGGCGCTCGTCGCCGCGCAGGAGAAGAGGAACTCGCCGTCCGTCACGACGCTCTGGTCGTCACAGCCCTCCAGCACGAGCGAGCTCGGAGACTCGGGCTCGTCGACGTGCCAGGAGAGCGTCACGTCGCCGCGGTACCAGCCTTCGTCCCCGTCGGGCGACGCGGGCGAGAGGGCCCAGTCGATCGCGGGCGCCGCGGGGTCGTGGATCGAGTAGGTGGCGGACGTCTCCTGCAGAAGGCCGCCCGCGTCCGTGTAGGAGCAGGTCGCCGTCTGGTTGCCGAGCCCGTCCGCCGCGTAGGCGCCCGTGACCGGGCTCAGCTCGGCGGCGAAGGCCGAGCTGCCGTCCTCGGCGTCCTCCACCGCGCAGCCCGCGGCCGGCACGGAGCCCTTCGCGTAGCCGGCGCCGTGCTCGACGCCCGTCACGGTGACGGTCGGAGGGGTGTTCGGCGGCGGGACGACGTGCACGGTGAACGCCGCCGGAGCGAAGTTGAACGACGCGCCCGTAGTGTTGGAGACCTCGGTCAGCGTCACGTTCGCGGAGCCGGCTCCTCCGGGCGTCACCGTGACCGTCTTGACGTCACCGCAGCTCCCGAACGTCAGGGACGCCGGACTTACGGCGGCGACGGAGGCGTCGCTCGAGTGGACCGAGACGACGAGCGTCGACGACCCGGTGAGGTTGCAGCCGTTCTTCCCGTCCCCGTTGCGCGGGACGACCGCGAATGCCGTCGAGCCCCCGTCCCCTCCGGCGGTCAGGGTCATGACCCCTGCGGTGCCGCTCAAGTCGTTTCGGATGTCGTCCGCGGACGCGCCGACGGCGAGCAGCCCGGCCGCGGTCAGCGTTCCCAGGATCAGGCCGAGCCTGCCTCGTGCTCGTATGCGCTTCGGGTTCGACACAGCCATGCTCCCTTGCCGGTTCGGGGTCGGTGCTCAGCGAGCGATGCGCTCCTTCCCGGGTTATGAGCCGTCCGGGCCCCGAGCTCGCCCCGCCGACGAGTAGGCGATCCCGTCCTCTTCGGTGGGAAGACGTTCGGGCTCGCGAAGGAGTCGCAGCAGGGAGCGCCGATCGGGGACGTGCAGCTTCTTGACGATCGAGGCGGCGTGCCGCCGCACGGTCACGGGCGCGACGAGGAGCCGCTCGGCCGCCTCCGCCGTCGTGAGCCCCTCCGCGAGCAGCTCGAGCGTCTCCCACTCGCGCGCGGTCAGGGTGGAGCCCCGACCGCCCGGCAGGAGCAGGCGCCTTCGGCGCCGTCCCGCTCGGAACTCCTCGAGCACCCGCGCGACGAGGGCGCGCGGCAGCGCCGCCTCCCCGGCGAGCACGCCCTCGAGGGCGAGGGCGAGGCGAGCGGGATCCATGTCCTTGAGCAGGTAGCCGTGGACGCCGGCCCGGAGCGCTGCGAACAGGTCGTCGTCGCAGTCGGAGACGGTGAGCATGACGATGGCCGTCTCCGGGAGCCGGGCCGCAATCTGCGCGGCCGCGGCGACGCCGTTGCCCGGCATGTGCACGTCGAGCAGGCACAGCTCGGGCCGCTCCCGCTCGGCAGCGGCCACGGAATCGGCCGCAGTCGCGACCTCGGCGCACACCTCGAAGCCGTGCTCCTCGAGCGCCCGCCGGACGCTCGCCCGGAGCGGCGGATGGTCGTCGGCCACGAGGACTCGGCGCGGCACCGCTACGGGAGGTGCACCTCGACGCGGGTGCCCCGAAGAGGAGCCGAGGCGATGCGGAGCTCGCCGCCCAGCTGCTGCGCGCGTTCCCGCATGCCCACGAGGCCGTAGGCGCCCACGACCTCCCCCGGCCAATCCGGGTCGAATCCGACGCCGTCGTCGCTGATCGTGAGCCTCGTGCCGTCCTCGCGCCCGAGCTCGACGCGGACGCCGGTGGCCCGGGCATGGCGAGCCGTGTTGGCGATCGCCTCCTGCAGGATGCGGACCAGCTCCGCACGCGCCGAGAGTGGAAGCTCGACGCCGTCGGCGAGCCGAAGCTCGAGGCGCAGGCCCGCACGATCCGCCGCGTGTCGCGCCACCTCCTCGAGCTCCTCGGCGAGCGGCGCCTCGACCGGCCGCCTCAGCGTCAGCATGGCGCGCCGCGCCTCGGCGAGCGCGCTCTGGGCCGCTTCCGCGATCTTGCCGATGCGCGGCTCCGAGGGGAAGCGGCTGCACTGGGTCACGACGAAGGCGAGCTCCTGCGCAAGACCGTCGTGGAGCTCGCGGGCGATCCGCCGGCGCTCGTGGTGCACGGCGGAGTTCACGGCGCGCCGGTGGGCCCGGACCGCGCCGTGCGCCAGGAGCAGCACCAAGCCGCCGGCGAAGGCGAGGGCGATGATCCGCTCGCGGGCCGTCGGGCCAGCCTGGACGGCCAGGAAGCCCAGAAGGAACCAACCGACGCCCACGACTGCGAGCGCGGCCGTCGCATTCCCGCCCGTGCGAGGTGGAAGCCCTGAGCCTCCGGTCAGTTTCGCCCGCGGCCTGCGTCCGCCACGGTGCGTCCACCTCCGTCGAGCGATCCGGCGGAGCTGCGGCCGATGGAGATCCACCTCGACGACTCCCGACATACCGGCGACCTCGTCGCCTTCCTCGAGCGCGCCTGCTGCGGCGTCGAGCGGCTCGGCGGCGGGCGGTTGCGCGTCCGGATCCCCGACTCCCCCCTCCCCGAGGGGGAGCGCCTCGAGCTCACGCTCTACCTCCAGGCGTGGCGCGCCGTCCACCCGGACGCGCACGTGCGGATCGACTAGCCGAGCGCGCATCGAGCCTCGTAGACCGCTGCCTCTTGCGGGCTCTCCTCGCGGAGCGTTCCGAGGATGCGGAGTACGTGGCTCTTCGCCGTGGAGGGGCTCGTGAAGAGCTCGGCGGCCGGCTCGGCGTGGTAGCGGGCGCCGGGCCGGCAAGGGTCGGCAACTAGCGCGGCGGACGCCTCCGCACGCTCGTCGCAGACCGACTGTGAGGTCGAGGTCTGTTCCATTGGCCGCAGATGGAAACGTGTCGCTTCTCACGTTGTCCACCGGGGAGCGCCGCCGCGCAATCACTCGAACGAGGGATCGAGGACTCGTCGCGGGCCGGCCGGGGAGACGGCCGGCCCGCGGGGCTCAGCACCTGAACGTCACGCTGCGCGCGCTGGGGCGGTGATCCGCATCGCCGCCGAAGCGGGCGGTCACCCGGCAGGCGCCGCGTCGCGGCCGCTTGAAGCGCG
>JAICGP010000076.1 GCA_025923055.1 Thermoleophilia bacterium | reverse complement strand
GTTCCCGCCGGCGCGCTCGGCTACGCGGCGGCGACGCTCCTGACGGAGCGACCGGCCGGGCTCCTCCCCGCGCTGCTCGTCCTCGGCATCGTCCTCGCCGCCGGGCTGCTCCTCGCCGTGCTCGCCGTCGGGCCTGCCCGTCGCGCCCTCGCCGCCCAGGGGCGGGCCGACGTCCTCGTCCCGCGTCTCTCCCCGCTCCGGCTGGCCGTCGAGGCGCTCGTCGTCGTCGCGGCCCTCGCGGGCGCCTACCTCCTGCGCCGGCGGGGGCTCGACCCGGAGGGCGGCTTCGACCCGTACCTCGCCGCGGTGCCGGTGCTCGTCGGGCTGGCGACCGGCCTGCTCGCGCTCCGGCTCTACCCGATCCCGTTGCACGCGCTCGCCTGGGCTGCGGCGCCGCGCCGCGACCTCGTGCCCGCGCTCGGCCTCCGCCGGCTCGCGCGCCAGCCGTCCCTGGCCGGGGCGCCGTTGCTCGTCGTCCTGCTCGCGACCGCCGTCGGGGTCTTCGCGGCGACGATGGCCACGTCGATCGCCGGCGCGCAGGAGGGCGTGGCCGCGCGGAGCCTGACACCGCTCGACACGAGCACCCTCGACGTCTACCGGGCCGGGATCGCGGTGGCCGCGGGCTACGCCGCGCTGGCGCTCCTCCTCGCCCCCGTCCTGACCGCGCGACCCCGGCTGCGCGACTTCGCCTACCTGCGGGCGCTCGGGCTCTCGCGGCGCGACGTCCTCCGGCTCGCGGCGGTCGAGCTCGGGCCGCCCGTCGCGGTGGCGCTCGCCGTCGGCATCCTGCTCGGCGTGGGACTCGCCTACCTCGTGGAGCCCGGCCTCGACCTGCGCGCCCTCGCCGCGGGACGCGAGGCGGCGCTCGCCGCACCCTTCCTCGCCCCGGCCGCGCTCGTGGCCGCCGTCCTGCTCGCCACCGCCGTCGCGACGGTCCTCACGGCCGCCGCCGCGCGCCGCATCAGCCTCAGCCGCGTCCTGAGAATGGGAGAGAGATGAGCCAGATCGTCTGCGACAACCTCGTCAAGATCTACAAGGTGGCCGACCTCGAGGTCGTCGCCCTCCAGGGGCTCGACCTCGTCGTGGACGCGGGCGAGCTGATCGCCATCGTCGGCGCGTCCGGGAGCGGGAAGTCGACGCTCCAGAACATCCTCGGGGGACTCGACACGCCGACCGCGGGCAGGGCCGAGGTGGCCGGCTTCGACCTCACCGGGCTCGGCACGCGCGAGCGGACGAACTACCGGCGCCGCGTGGTCGGCTTCATCTGGCAGCAGACGGCCCGCAACCTCTTCCCCTACCTCAGCGCCGCCGAGAACGTCGAGCTGCCGCTCGTGCTCGATGGCCTGGGCTCCCGCACGCGCCGAGCCCGCTCGCGGGAGCTGCTCGGACTCGTCGGCATGTCCGATCGCGCCGCCCACCGGCCGGACCAGCTCTCCGGCGGCGAGCAGCAGCGCGTGGCGATCGCCATCGCCCTCGCGAACCGGCCCAAGGTCCTCCTCGCCGACGAGCCGACCGGCGAGCTCGACAGCGAGTCCGCCGAGGAGATCTTCGCCGCCTTCCGCGCCATCAACGAGACGCTCGGCGTCACCGTCATGGTGCTGACCCACGACCCGCTCGTCTCGACACAGGTGAACCGCACGATCGCGATCCGGGACGGGCGCACGAGCACGGAGACCCTCAGACGGGCGGAGGTGGACGCGGCCGGCGAGCGGCGCATCATCGCCGAGGAGTTCGCGCTGCTCGACCGGGTCGGCCGGCTGCAGCTTCCCAGCGAGTACGTCGACGCGCTCGAGCTCGAGCGGCGGGTCCGCCTGGCCCTCGAGCCCGACCACGTGGGCGTGTGGCCCGACCGGCCGCGACCTCGCCGGCGTCCGGAGACGGGCGACGGAGAGGAAGGCGAGCGTGGCTGACCCGCTGGTCGTCACCGAGCGCCTCGGCCGGGACTTCCGCGCCGGCGGCTCCGTCGTGCACGCTCTCCGGGACGTCGACCTCACCGTGCAGGAGGGGACGCTCACCGTCGTCCACGGCCGCTCCGGGTCGGGCAAGACGACGCTCCTCAACATGATCGGCGCCCTCGACCGGCCCACCACGGGGCGCGTCTGGGTGGACGGCGACGAGATCTCGGCGCAGGGTGAGGACGCCCGCGTCGAGCTCCGGCGCGACAAGATCGGCTTCGTCTTCCAGTCGTTCGGGCTCGTCCCCATCCTCACGGCCGCCGAGAACATCGAGGTGCCGCTCCGCCTGCGCAAGGTCGAGCCGCACGAGCGGGGCGCCCGCGTCCGGGAGCTCCTCGAGCTCGTCGGCCTGGCCGGACGGGCGAATCACCGTCCCTACGAGCTCTCCGGGGGCGAGCAGCAGCGCGTCGCCATCTGCCGCGCGCTGGCCAACCGCCCGAAGCTCCTGATCGCCGACGAGCCCACCGCCCAGCTCGACTCGAAGAACGCGCTCACGTTCATGGAGTTCGCCCGCGGCCTGGTCGCGAGCGAGGACGTCTCCGCCGTCGTCGCGACGCACGACCCGCTCCTGCTCGAGGTCGCCGACCGAGTCGTCGAGCTCCGCGACGGCCGCCTCGTCGACGGCAGCCACGGCTGAAAAACCCGCAGATTGCGGGCTTTTCGAGCGCCGGAGGTCTGAGGCGGAGCCGGTCCGGGTAGACGAGAGAGGACGCCGAAGGGGTCGGGCTGTTGTCTCCCCCTGCAGCGACTCGGCGAGCAGCAGGCTGCCACTTCTCGCGTCTGACACCGACAGATCGGAAGGAGAAAGCATGGAGCGCCATACCACTACCGATCCTTGGACGTATCGTGACGCCGACGTGCTCGGCGCCGACGTCGCCCGTGGCATGGACCTCGTCGGCTTCAGCGTCGAGGCCACCGACGGCGGCATCGGCAAGATCGACGAGGCGACCTACGACGCGTCGCGAAGCTACATCGTCGTGGACACCGGCCCGTGGATCTTCGGCAAGAAGGTCATGCTGCCGGCCGGGGTCGTCCAGCGCGTCGACCTCGATTCCGAGACCGCGTTCGTCGACCGGACGAAGGACGAGATCAAGAACGCGCCGGAGTTCGACGAGAGCAGGTACACGGACGATGCGTACCGCCAGGAGGTCGGCGGCTACTACTACGGCGGCACGTCCGCGCGCCGCGGCGGCACCGACGTCCTCTAAGCCGCGGTACAGCGACAGCACGACCCCGACGGCCCGGGCACAGCGCCCGGGCCGTCGCCGTTCTTGGCCGGAGGGCGCGGGTCGGGCCCGTGTCGCCCCGGCGCGACGGCCGCCTTGCGCTAAGCGCTCCTGTACGCGGCGAGAGTCGGCGAGGCCTTGAATCCCCAGACGGTTGCGTAGATGCCGAGCCCCAGCTCCCAGATGAACTCGGGGATGGTGGCGAGGCCCTGAAGCGTGCCGCCCTGATCGGCGACGCCGAACATGACGAGGGTGCCCGACAGGATGATCAGCGGGCCTCCGACGAGCCCGAGCATCGCGAGCCGTCGTGGCACGAGCCCGGAGCGGTACATCAGATAGCCCAGGATGAGCCCGTTTCCCCAACCGACGACGAAACCAGGCCCCAGGATGAACGTCCAGTCCTTGAGCGCCGCGAGCGTATAGGCGATCGCACCTTCCTCACCGCCCGCGTCCTGCTGCGACAGCGTCACGATGGACAGGACGGCGAGGATGCCGACGAGGATGAAGACGGACTCCATGATGCGGGCCGTGACGTAGCCGAGCGCGAAAATGTGGTGCGCCCGCTTCAGGATCGGATACACCACGACCGCCGTCCCGATGTTCGCGATGATCAGGAGCAGCTCCAGCAAGGCTCCGAAGAAGATCCGGTTGTCGGAGCCGCCGTTCGCGACGTAGCCGGCGGGGTCGTCCAGAACCGGCTGGAAGAGCAGGAGGGCCGGGATCGACGTGGCGAAGGTGATGAGGTACAGCACCCCAAAGGCGAACGAGATCCTTCTGGTCGGGCTCACGCAGACTCCTCGGGTCAGGGTTCGAAAGGAACGCGAATCGTTTCTGGTTTGCGGCGTCGATTCAAGAGTCGCCGTCTCACCGTTCGTTGCTCGGGCCGGGACGCGCGCGGCAAAAGAGCCGCCGTCGCAGACCAACGGGGAGCTCCGGCAACCTGCCGAGCGTCGTCCCGTGCCCGAGCCGCCGCGCTAGTCGACCGGCACCCGCTCGCGCAGCGAGCTCGAGCGTCCACGGAAGGCGGCGACCGGGCTCCCGTCGGCGCGGGCCACGTCGACGTCGTAGACGCCGTGGCGGCCGTCGCGGGAGCGCTCGGTGGCGACCGCCACCAGCTCGTCGCCCTCGAGGGCCGGCGCGAGGAACTCGATCGAGCAGCCGGCCGCGACGGTGACGACGCCGTGCGAGTTGCAGGCGAACGCGAAGGCCGAGTCGGCGAGCGCGAACACGATCCCGCCGTGACAGGTGCCGTGGCCGTTGAGCATCTCCCGCGCGACGCGCATCCGCACGCGCGCGAAGCCCGGTCGCACCTCGTCGATCGTCATCCCGAGCTCCTGAGAAGCCCGGTCGCGCCCGTACATGGCCTCGCCGACCGCGGCCGCCAGGCGTTCCTCGGCCTCGCCCATCGGCTCAGACGCGCCGCACGAGCTCGGCGAGCGGCAGGCGATGGGCGCGCTCGCTCCACTCCTCGGGCGTCCGCGAGCCGGGATCGCGCCGCGCTCTCGCCGGATAGCCGAAGGTGAGCACGATCACCGGTCGCTCGCCTTCCTCCAGCCCGAGGAGCCCGCCGACCCGCTCCGGGTCCGGCATGCCGTTCGGCGATCCTCCGACGCCCTCGTCGTGCGCGGAGAGGAGCATGTTCTGCGCCGCCCGGCCCGCGTCGAAGGCCAGCGGCCCCTTACCCGAGACGACGACGGCGACGACGAGGGCCGCGCCGCGCACGTTCCCGGGCTCGAAGACGCACTCCGCGACCCGGGCGCGCACCTCCTCGTCCTCTACGACGACGAAGCGCCACGGCTGGCGGTTCGAGGCACTGCCCGCCAGCCGCCCGGCCTCGAGGATGCGCTCGATGGTGTCGTTAGGCAGCGGCCTCGCGTCGTACCGCCGCGTCTCGCGCCGCGAGGCGATGGCGAGCCGCGTCTCCACGGAGGCAGTCTAGCCTCGAGCTCCTGCAGGAGTCGCGTTTTTGCCAGTTCTAACGCGGGAACCCGACACCCCATGGAGCGCGAAAGCTCCCAGCACGAGGAGGAGGAACGACGCCGGAAGGCGCGCCGCGCCGAGCGGCCCGACGAGCAGCGGCGCCGCCGGAGCTGGATCGGCGACGCGGAGATCGCACGCTCGCTGAACGCTGCGCTTCGGGATGAGGAGCTCGGCCGGGACGACTGACCAGGACGGTCGGCGGAACGTTGCTCGTCGCCAGGGTGCGATGCGCGTTCCGAGGCAAGGACGCACGGAGCGCTCGTAACGAATGAGCTACGGGCACGACCGAAGACGCAGCCCTTGGGGCGAGCAGGCGGCCCGAACGGCACTGGCTGCGTTTCGTCAAGCCCTCCTAGGCCCGGCGAGGACGCCAAGGACCACTCCGAAGAGCGCGTGCAACGCGGCCTCGTAGGCGAGCACCCGGACGTTCGAGACGAGCGGGGGCCAGGCCCCGCTGCGGCGGTCCGGATGGAGGCGGTCGATCGCCGCGAACGCCGGCCAGAGCGCCAGGTTCTCCGCCTGGGCGGCGAGGAGCCCCTGCTTCCAGCCCGAGCCACCGAGGCGCCGGAACGCCGCCCCGAAGGCCGCACCGTTGGCGATGTGGGCGGCGAGGCCGACCGCGGGCCAGCGCGCGCCGTCCGGCGCGAGCAGGCCGCCGAGGAGGCGCACGTCGGAGTATCCGCGCGGCGGCCCGACGAGCCGCGCCACGGCGGCCTCGGAGGCCGCCCAGACCGCGGCGGCCGCCGCTCCGGCGAGGGCTCCGCGCACCATGCCGGCAGCGTATCCTCACCGCGTGGAGACGCTCGGCCTCGAGACGCGGCGGCGGCTGACGCTCGCCGCCACGGTCCTCGGGTCCTCGCTCGCCTTCATCGACGCGACCGTCGTCATCGTCGCGCTGCCGACGATCGAGCAGGAGCTCGACCTGGGGCTCACCGGCCAGCAGTGGGTCTTCCTCTCCTACTCGCTGTCGCTCGCGGCGCTCTACCTCGTGGGCGGCGCGGTCGGCGACCGGTACGGCCGGCGCACCGTCTTCGTGGCGGGCTGCGGCGGCTTCGCGCTCGCCTCGGTGCTGGCCGGGCTGGCGCCCGACGCCGGGACGCTCATCGTCGCGCGGGCGCTGCAAGGCGTCGCGGGCGCGTTCCTGACCACGAACTCGCTCGCCCTCCTGCGCGGCGTCTACGGCGCCGAGTCGGGACGGGCGATCGGCCTGTGGACGTCGCTGACGAGCGTGGCCACGATCGCCGGCCCGCCCGCCGGCGGCGCGATCGTCGAGTGGACGTCGTGGCGGTGGATCTTCCTCGTCAACCTGCCGCTCGCCGGGGCGGCGGTCGCGCTCGCCGTGGTCGGCCGCTGCGACGAGCGGCCGCCAGAGCGCCTCGGCCGGCTCGACCTTCCCGGAGCCGCCCTCGCGGCGGCGGGCTTCGGCCTCCTCACCTACGGCCTCGTCGAGGGAACCGAGCGAGGGTTCGACCAGACCTGGTGGGCGCTCGCCGCCGCCGTTGCGGTTCTCGCGGGATTCCTCGCCCTCGAGCGCCGGCTCGCGGAGCCGATGCTGCCGTTCGAGCTCTTCCGCCGCCGCAATTTCGCGGCGGCGAACGCGGAGACGTTCCTCGTCTACGCGGCTCTCTACGGCTTCTTCGTCTTCTTCACCATCTACCTCCAGTTCCTCGGCTTCAGCCCCTTCGAGGCCGGCCTCCTCAACATCCCTTCGAGCCTGGTGATGATCGCGCTCGCGGCGCGCTTCGGGGCGCTCGCCGACCGGCACGGGCCCCGGCTCTTCCTCACGCTCGGGCCGGCGCTGATCGGGGCCGGGACGCTCGTCTTCATGCTCGTCGACGAGCAATCGGACTTCTGGACGGCGGGGGTCGCGGGCCTGCTTCTCTTCTCGCTCGGCCTCGCCGTGATGGTGGCGCCGATCACGGCGACGGCGCTCAAGTCGGCGCCCGAGCGCTACGCGGGCATCGCCTCCGGCGTCAACTCGACCGTGTCTCGCCTGGGGAGCCTCATCGCCGTCGCCGTGATCGGCCTCGTCATCGGGCTCGTCTTCGACGCCCGCACCGACGCCGACGGCGCGGTGCCGCTTGCCCGGGGGCAGGACGAGCCGGAGCTCCGCGAGGCCTCCGTGGCCGGCTTCCGGGCCGGGATGGCGCTCGCGGCGGCGCTCGCCTTCGCGGGCGCGGCGGTGGGCGCCGTGGCCGTCTCCAACCGCGAGGCCCGCGCCGGGGAGCCGCCCGAGCCCGTCAGCGAACAGGCACCGGCGCCAGCCTGAAGCCGAGCGCGCCGGCGCGCTCGCGGCACCGGCGCACCGCCTCCTCGCGGGTCTCCCCGAAGCCGTACAGGATCGCGAGGCGGTAGCTCTGGGCGTCGTTCACGCCCTGGTCGGAGAGGTGGAGCCCGGGGCGGACGAGCAGCTCCACGTCCGGGCCGGCGTCGGGAACCGCCTCGACGAAGGCGTCCTCGAAGACGCGCAGGCAGTAGCTCACGCCCACGCCGTGCGGCCGCCCGGCTTCCCAGGCGGGGTCCTCGCCGGCGGCCAGGGCGAAGAGGGCGTCGTACGTCGAGCGGCCGTGCAGGCCCTTGACGAGCGGCGCGAACTGGGAGGCGATGCGGCCGTTCACCTCGATGATCCGCGCCCGCCCCTCGGCGGGCACGAAGAACTCGACGTTGAAGAAGCCGCCGTCGAAGCCGAGCGCCGGCACGACTCGCGCCGCGACGTCGTGCAGCTCGGCCTGGACCTCGTCGGGCAGCACGCTCGGGTACTCGAAGCGCTCGAAGCTCAGCGTGCCGGGGTACTTGACCGAGTCGGTGACGCCGATCGTCGTCACGCGCCCGCCGTGGACGTAGCCCTCGAGCGTCACCTCGGCGCCCGAGAGCAGCTCCTCGGCGAGGAATCCGTGGGCGTCTGCCGGATCGGCGCCCGCCAGCGCCGCGATGTCGGCGTAGCGCGCCGTGTAGCGGTCGATCTCGTGGAGGCCGGCGAGCTCGCGTGGGTCGTCGATCCGGTAGGCGTTCTGGGAGAGGCGGCCGACGACGGGCTTGACGAAGAACGGAACGTCGAACGGCGGCTCGAGGGGGCCGTTCGGTTCGAGGGCCGCGAAGCGCGGGGTCGCCTCCGGCGCGGCGCGCCGCTGCAGCGCGCGCGAGGTCGGCTTGTGCTGGCAGGCGATCAGCGCGCCCGGTGTCGGCCCCGGCAGGCCGCGGCGCTCGGCGAGCAGCGCGGCGAGGAGCGCTGAGGAGTCCTTCGTCCCGACGACCCCGTCGGCGGGCACGGTCTCGGCCTCGGCCAGGAACGCCACGGGGTCGAACGCCTCCAGCTGGTCGAGGTCGGAGCCGTGGAAATGGACGCGGCAGCGATCCTCGAGCCCGGCAGCCCGAACGGCCTTGACGTCCCGCTCCTGGGGACACAGCACGAGGATGTCTCTCATGGCGGGACTGCGCGCAGGCGCTCGCCGAAAAGCGTACCGATCTGCGTACGCTACTCGCGTGATCCGGGCGAGGACGGACGTCGTCGGCAGCCTGCTCCGGCCGGCCGAGCTCCGCGAGGCGCAGGAGCGCCATGCGGCCGGCGAGCTCACGGACGCCGAGCTGGAGCGCGCCGAGGACCGGGCCGTGGACGCGGCCCTGCGGCTCCAGGAGGAGGCGGGCCTGGAGGTCGTGACCGACGGCGAGATGCGCCGCCTCAGCTTCCAGAGCCAGCTCCCGGCGGCTGTCGAGGGTTTCGGCGGATGGGACCTCGACGCCTTCCTCTGGGGCGAGTGGCACTCGGACGAGCTGGGCGACCTCCACGTGGAGCGGCCGCCCATCGGGGTCGTCGGCAAGCTGCGTCGCCGGCGGTCGCTGTCGGGCGCGGAGTTCGCCTACGCGCGCGGCCGCACGGACCGCATCCTCAAGGTGACCCTCCCGAGCCCGAGCCTCTTCGCCAACTTCTACGACCCGGAGCGGTCGCGCGACGCCTACCCGACGCTGGAGGAGTTCCTGGCCGACGTGGCGCAGATCCTCCGGCAGGAGGTGGACGAGCTCGCCGCGGCGGGCGCGTCCTACGTCCAGCTCGACGCTCCCCACTACCCGCTCCTCCTCGACCCGGGCTACCGCGATTTCTACGCAAGCCGGGGCTGGCCCGCGGAGCGCTGGCTCGACCTCGGCCTCGAGCTCGACAACCTCGTGCTCGACGGCCATCCGGACGTGACGTTCGGCTTCCACCTCTGCCGCGGGAACCAGGGGAGCCGGTGGCTCGTGGAAGGCGGCTACGACTGGCTCGCGGGGAAGATCTTCCCGCGCGTGCGAGCACAGCGGCTCCTGCTCGAGTACGACGACGAGCGCTCCGGCGGCTTCGAGCCGCTCGCCCAGGTGCCGGAGGACAGGGTCGTGGTGCTCGGGCTCGTGACGACGAAGACGGCGCGGCGCGAGACGGTCGCGGAGCTGGCCGCGCGCATCCGCGAGGCGGCGCGCTTCGTGCCGCTCGAGCGCCTCGCCCTCTCGCCGCAGTGCGGCTTCGCCACGTCCGTCGTCGGCAACGCCCTCACGGAGGAGGACGAGGCAGCGAAGCTCCGGACGATCGCCGAGACCGCCGGCGAGGTCTGGGCCGGGCGGTGACCGTCGTCCTCGACGGCTCGAGCCTCGGGCTCGCGGACGTGGTGCGCGTCGCTCGGGAGGGCGAGCGGGTCGAGCTCGCGCCGGCCGCCGTGGACGGGATGCGGGAGGCTCGGGCGGTCGTGGAGCGGGCGCTCGCCCGCGGCGACGAGGTCTACGGGCTCTCGACGGGCGTCGGCGCCCGTAAGAAGGTCGCGGTGCCGCCCGGGGAGACGGCCTCGTTCAACCGCGCGCTCCTCGCCAACCACGTCGTCGCGACGGGGCCGGACGTGGAGGAGGACGCCGTCAGGGCGACGATGCTGCGGGTGGCGAACGGGCTCGCGAAGGGAACCGCCGGGGTCAGGCCAGCCATCGCGGAACGGATCGTCGCCGCGCTCAACGCGGGCGAGCACCTGCGCGTCCGCCTGCTCGGATCGCTCGGCCAGGCCGACCTGCCGCCGCTCGCGGACCTCGCCCACGGCCTCTTCGGCGAGACGGAGCTCGAGGCGAAGGAGGCCCTCGCCCTGCTCAACTCCAACTCGTTCTCGACCGCCCTCGCGGCGCTCGCCGTCACCGACCTCGAGCGGTTCCTCGCCTCCCTCGACGCGGCCGCGGCGCTCGACCTGGAGGCGTTCGCCGCCAACCCGACGCTACTCCACCCCGCGATCGGCGAGGTGCGCCCCTATCCCGGCATCGTCGAGTCGCTGGAGCGGCTGCGGGAGCTGCTCGACGGCAGCGCGCTCTGGGAGCCCGGCGCAGCACGGAACCTCCAGGATCCCCTCACCTTCCGGTGCATTCCCCACGTGCACGGCGCGCTGCGAGACGCCCTCGGCTTCGCGCGCGCCCAGGTCGAGATCGAGCTGAACGCGTCGCAGGAGAACCCGCTCGTCGTGACCGCGGAGGACCGCATCGTCTCGGTGGCCAACTTCGACGCGCTCCCGCTCGCGGCGGCGCTCGACTTCGTGCGCGCGGTTCTCGCCTCGGCGCTGACGAGCGCGTGCGAGCGGCTCGAGAAGCTGCTCCAGGGACCGCTCACGGGGCTGCCCGACGGGCTCGCGCCGCGCCAGGGCCTGGTGGAGAACTCCCTCGGCGAGTACGGCGTCGTCGCACAGGCGCTCACGGCCGAGGCGCGCCTGCTCGCACACCCGGTCTCGTTCGAGACGGTGACGACGACCCATGCTGAGGGCATCGAGGACCGGATGACGATGGCGCCGCTCGCGGCCCGCCGCCTCGCCGAGATGGTCGGACTCGGAGAGGCGCTCGTCGCGGTCGAGCTCGTGGTCGCCTGCCAGGCGGTCGACCTGCGCGGGCCGGAGCGCCTCGGCGCCGGCACGCGCGTGGCCTACGGCCGCGTCCGCGAGCTCGTGCCCTTCCTCGCCGAGGGCGACACGCTCACGTCCGACCTCGAGCCGGTCCGGGAGCTCGTCCGCGCGGGCGCGCTCGCCTGACGCCGTGCAACAACGGCGGCTCGGCGACGTCCTAGTGCTCGGTTGACTCAAACGGACGGCCGTGCGATAACCGCGGCTTCCGCCGGTGCTACGCGCGAAGGAGAGTGAGATGGACGAGGGCAAGCGACGCGTCGACGAGTTCCGGAAGACCAGGAGCGAGCTGGACAACCACCTGATCGACGAGCTCGTCGCGGGGAAGATCAGCCGGCGCGAGTTCGTGCGCCGCGGCACTGTCCTCGGACTCTCGCTCTCGTCCCTCTCCTTCATCGCGGCCGCGTGCGGCGGGGACGACGACGGCGGCGAGGCGACTCCCACCGGCGGAACCGACACGAGCGGGGGCACCACGCAGTCGGGAGGCGCGCTCCGCACCGGCATCATCGCGCCTGCCGGGGCGCTCGACCCGCTGACCGTGGCGGACGAGGGCGGCCTCGCCGTCCTGGGGCAGTCGGGCGAGTACCTCGTGTGGTCGAACGAGCAGCTCGAGCTCGAGCCACGCCTCGCCGAGAGCTGGGAGCCGAACGAGGACGGCAGCGTGTGGACGTTCGCGATCCGCCAGGGCGTGACGTTCCACGACGGCGCCCCGCTGACGGCGGAGGACGTCGCCGCGACCCTCAACCTCCACGCCGACCCGGCCAACAAGGGCAACGCGCTCTCGGCCTTCGGCGGCGTCCTCTCCCCGGGCGGCGCCCGGGCGGTGGACGAGGCGACCGTGGAGGTCTCCCTCGACGCGCCGAACGGGAACTTCCCCTACCTCGTCTC
>JAICGP010000075.1 GCA_025923055.1 Thermoleophilia bacterium | reverse complement strand
GCCCGCGGCCAGGCCCGCCGGAGCGCCCAGGCGTTCCCGAGCGGCGCCTGGAAGTCGAGACGCCCGTTGACGAGGACGCCCGGAATCGCGGCGAGGGCGCCCGCGCCCCGCAGGAGGACGCCGTCCTCGAGCCAGGCGTTGCGGCGGACGTAGTGGGTCACGATGCGGGCGAACGCCAGGGCGTAGCCCGGATCCTCGAACCTCTCCTCGAGCCCTGCCCGCGGAGGCCACGCGGGCGTCGCCGACTCCCAGAGGCACCATTCCTCCGCGGCTCGGCGGCGCACCTCCGGGTCGGAGTCGTTCAGGAGGCGGTGGTAGGCCTCGACGACGTCGGCGTCCGTCGCGGCGGCCGGCGCCCCGGCCCGCAGGCGCTCCCACTGCTCCGGGAAGAAGCGCGCCACGCCGCCGCGAAACGTCCAGTCGAACTCGGCGTGTCGCCCGGTCGTGATCCCGAAGAGGACGAGCTCCGCAACGCGCGTCGGGCGGGCCTCGGCGTAGGCGAGCGCCAGCGTGCTTCCCCACGATCCCCCGAGGACGAGCCAGCGGTCGATCCCGAGCAGATCACGCAGACGATCGAGATCGGCGACCAGGTGGCCCGTCGTGTTGTGGGCGAGTTCGGTCCCCGGGTCGCTCGCGTGCGGCGTGCTTCGCCCGCAGTTCCGCTGGTCGAAGAGCACGATGCGGTAGGCGCTCGGGTCGAAGTAGCGCCGGAAGGCCGGAGAGCAGCCCGAGCCCGGACCTCCGTGCAGAACCACGGCGGGCTTCCCGAGCGGGTCGCCGCAGCTCTCCCAGTAGAGGACGTTGCCGTCGCCCACGTCGAGCGTCCCTCGCTCGTATGGCTCGATCTCCTGATAGAGGCTCGGCACGAGCGCAGCCTACGACGCCGGAAGATGACGGCCGCTCTCGCCGTCCAGGTGACAAGCCGCGCAATCTCACAGGAGCTTGCCATGACCGACGTCGCACACGACCGCCTGCCCCAGAAGTCTCCCTTCGGCTGGAGCGCTCTCTGGGCCGCCCTCCGCGGCCGCACCCTTGCGGCGGATGCCGCGCGCACGCCCTGTCCCTCCTTCGCCGAGCTCACCTGGGCGCACCACGAGCGCCAGAAGGAGCTCTACAAGGGCGTCCTCGGCGGCCCCTGGTCGAACGAGTACGACCGCCGGCTCGAGCTCTTCACGAAGGAGCACGGAGCCATCCTCGACTCGTACTGGTGCCGCTACGAGGCCTCGGGGGTCGCCGTCACGGAGCAGCGCCTCCCGCGCAGGCTCTCGAACTTCCTGCGCCGGGACTCGATCCTGCGCCTCCACACGGCCACCGACTGGCGGACGGCGGAAGCGCCCGTCGTCGCCTCCTGGCTCCATCAGTGGGAGACGGCCGGGATCCGGGCGGGCGAGGTGCTGCGCGACTCGAGCGAGCGGATCGCGCTCCAGTGGATCTTCGCCGCGACGAGCCGCGTCCTGGCCCTGGTCGACCGCAGGGGGAACAAGCCCGTCGCGGCCGGCGACATGAAGACCGCCGCTAAGGAGCAGGCGCAGGAGCTCGCGCGCTTCGACGAGTACTACCAGCGCGCCGGCGAGAACGCCGCCCGCATCGTGTACTTCAGAGGCATGCTGTGGGGAACGGCGGCGCTCGCGGCCCTCGTCGGCGGCGCCTTTATCCTGGCGCGGTCGGTCGGCTGGATCGATCCCCGCGACGAGCCGACCTACACGCTCTTCATCAGCATCGCCATGGGCGCCGCGGGCGCCATCCTCAGCGTGATGACGCGCATGGCGGCGAAGGACGGCTTCAGCCTCGAGTTCGAGGTCGGCCGCAAGTCGGTGCGCTACCTCGGCGCCCTGCGGCCCTGGATCGGCGCCCTCTTCGCCTTCGTCCTCTACCTGGCGCTGAAGAGCAACCTCGTTGAGATCGTCCAGGCGTCCGACCACGGCGTGTACTTCTACGGCACCGTCGCCTTCCTCGCGGGCTTCAGCGAGCGCCGGGCGAAGGTGATGCTCGGAAGCGCCTTCGCGGCCTCGGGCGCCGACGCCTCCGACGACGACCGGAAGAAGGCGGCGGCGTAGAGGCGGACGGCCGCGGCCGTCCGCTTGCCGCCCGGCGCGATCACAGTCACAATCGCGCTGCCGTGAAGGTCGCTCTGATCGTGATCGTCGCCGTCGCGATCCTCGTCAAGGCGTTCGAGCACCGCCTCCCGCCGGCGCTCTATCGCGCGCTCGTCACGATCGGCATCCTCCTTCCCCTCGTCGCGACGGTCTACGCCATCTGGCTTCTCTGGCAGGACCTGATCGGCTGGCGCGAGCTCGCGCTCTTCCTCGGCCTCTACGTCGCCACCGGGCTCGGGACGACCCTCGGCTACCACCGCCTGGCGACGCACCGAAGCTTCGACGCGCATCCGGCCGTGAAGCTCGTCTTCTACGTCCTCGGTTCCATGGCCCTCCAGGGACGGCTGATCAACTGGGCCGCGTACCACCTGAAGCACCACGCCAACTCGGACGGCCCGGAAGACCCGCACTCGCCGCTCGAGGGCCTCTTCCACGCCCACGTCGGCTGGATCATGCGGACGCCTGCCGCCGAGCGGGAGCGCTACTGCAAGCGCCTCCTCCAGGACCGGATCGCGCTCTTCGCCGACCGGACGATGATCCTCTGGGTGGTGATCGGCCTCGCCTTTCCGTACCTAGTGGCCGGCTGGACGGGCCTCCTCTGGGGCGGCTTCGTCCGGATCGCGTTCACGAACCACGTCACGTTCGCGGTCAACTCGATCTGCCACCGGTTCGGATCGCGGCCGTTCGAGACGAACGACGAAAGCCGGAACAACTGGGTGATCGGCGCGCTCGCGTTCGGCGAGGGCTGGCACAACAACCACCATGCGTTCCCGTCGATGGCCTGCCACGGCATGACCTGGCGCCAGTTCGACCCGACCGGCCTCGTCATCCGGCTGCTCGCCCGGCTCGGCCTCGTCTGGAACGTTCGGAGCCCGGCGGCGCCGGCGGTGGAGCGCCGCCGGCACGAGGCCTTCGCATGAGCGCCACCGAGGCGCGCGCCGCCGAGACGACAGTCGCGCTGCTCGAGGAAGTTCTCGCCGGCTACCACCCGCGCGACTTCGCCGTCCGCCTCTGGGACGGGTCGACGCTCGAGCCGGAGACGGGCGAGGATCCGAGCTTCACCATCGTGCTCCGCCATCCCGGAGCCCTGCGGACGCTGCTCGGAGCGCCGAGCGAGCTCGCGCTCGCCGAGGCGTACCTCTACGACGACATCGACGTCGAGGGAGACGCCGAGGCGCTCATCCGCCTCGGCGACCACCTGCTCGTCGACCGCCGGCCGAGCATCGGAAGGCGCCTGCGCGCCGCCGGGCGGCTCCGCTCGCTGCCCTCGAACGGGCGCCCGCGCGAGGGTCGGCAGGCCGCGCGGCTCGCCGGTCGCCGCTCGACGCTGGAGCGCGACCGCGCCGCCGCCCGCTACCACTACGACCTCGGGAACGACTTCTTCGAGCTCTTCCTCGACCGCTGGATGGCGTACTCCTGCGCGTACTTCGAGGACGAAGAGGAGGACCTCGACGCGGCGCAGGTGCGGAAGTTCGACTACGTCTGCCGCAAGCTTCGCCTCCGCGCCGGCGAGCGGCTCTTCGACCTCGGCTGTGGCTGGGGCGGCCTCGTCATCCACGCGACCCGGAACTACGGCGTCGAGGCGCTCGGCGTCACCCTCAGCGTCAACCAGGGGAAGCTCGCGCAGGAGCGGATCCGCGAGGCGGGCGTCGAGGATCGCTGCCGCGTCGAGGTGCGCGACTACCGCGAGGTCGACGAACCCGAGGGGTTCGACAAGATCGCGAGCATCGGCATGTTCGAGCACGTGCGCGCCGACGCGCTCGTCCCCTACTTCGCACATGTCCACGGGCTCCTGCGGCCGGGCGGAGTCCTCCTCAACCACGCCATCCACCGCCTCCACGACGCGCCGCGGCGCGGCGCCTCCTTCATGGACCGCTACGTCTTCCCCGACTACGAGGTGCACTCGCTCGCGGCCGCGCTCCGCGCCGCCGAGGCCGCGGGCTGGGAGGTGCGCGACGTGGAGAGCCTGCGCGAGCACTACGTCCTGACGACGCGGCACTGGCTGCGCCGGCTCGAGGAGCGCCACGACGAGGTCGTCGCCACGGCCGACGAGGTCGCCTACCGCGTCTGGCGCCTCGGTTTCGCCGGCTCGGCCTACGGCTTCGCGACGGGTCGCGTCACGCTCTTCCAGACCCTGCTCGCGAAGCCGCGCGACGGCGTCTCCGGGCTGCCGCTCCAGCGAGCCGACTGGTATGGGTAGCGCTCCCGCCGCCGAGGCCCGCCGCGAGCCGCTCGACGCGCGGCGCGGCGCCGAGGCCGGGTCGGAGGCCGCCCGCCGGACGCTGGCCGTCCTCGACGAGCTCCTCCGCGACTACCGGCCGCGCGACTTCGGCTTCCGCCTCTGGGACGGAACGACGGTGCCCCCGGACGCCGGCGAGGAGCCCCGCTTCACGCTCGTCCTCCGCCACCCCGGCTCCCTCCGCGCCCTCCTCTGGCCTCCGACCCAGCTCGCGATGAGCGAGGCCTACCTCTACGACGACATCGACGTCGAGGGCGACATCGGCGGCGTCTTCCGGCTCGCCGACCACCTGCTGGCGCGCCCGTGGACCCTCCGCGAGCGCCTCGGGCTCGCGCGGAAGCTCCTCGCGCTGCCGCCGGAACGCCGCCCGCGCGCGGGCCAGCAGCCTGCGCGGCTCACGGGCAGGCGGTTCTCCCTCGCGCGCGACCGCAAGGCCGTCTCCTACCACTACGACCGCTCGAACGAGTTCTTCGGCCTCTACCTGGACCGCCGCATGGTGTACTCGTGCGCGTACTTCGCCTCGGCGGACGAGGACCTCGACACAGCGCAGGAGCGGAAGCTCGACTACCTCTGCCGCAAGCTGGCGCTCCGGCCGGGCGAGCGGCTGCTCGACATCGGCTGCGGCTGGGGCGGGCTCCTCATGCACGCGGCCGAGCGCTACGGCGTCGAGGCCGTGGGGATCACCCTCAGCGAGCGGCAGGCCGAGCTGGCGCGGGAGCGCATCGCGCACGCCGGGCTCGGCCGCCGTTGCCGCGTCGAGCTCGTCGACTACCGCGAGCTCGACGAGCCCGGGGCCTACGACAGGGTCGTCAGCGTCTGCATGTTCGAGCAGGTCGGAGAGAACCTGCTGCCCGAGTTCTTCGCCCGCGCGCGCCGGCTCCTGCGCCCGGGCGGCCTCTTCGTGAACCAGGGGATCTCCCGCGCGGCCGACTTCGAGCGGACCGCGCGTCGGGGCCCGTCCTTCATGGACCGCTACGTGTTCCCCGACGGCGGCGTCGTCCCGATCTCGACGACGCTCGCAGCCGCCGAGGCCGCCGGCTTCGAGCTCCGCGACGTCGAGAGCCTGCGCGAGCACTACGTCCTCACCCTCGGCCACTGGGTGCGCCGGCTCGAGGCCGCGGCCGACGCCGCCCGGCGGGCCGCCGACGAGGTGACGTACCGGGTCTGGCGCCTCTACATGGCGGGCTCGGCCTACGGCTTCGAGACGGGCCGGCTGAACCTCTACCAGCTCGTCGCCGCCAAGCCCGAAGCCGGCCGCAGCGGTCTGCCGCTCACGCGCGCGCGGCTCTATATCTAGGGCTCCAGGCGACCCCGACGGCGCCCGGCCCGGTGTTCGTGGCGATCACGGGCGAGAACTCGAGGACGTCGACCGCGAGCCCGGGCGCGAGCGTGCGCACCTCGCCCGCCACCCGCTCGGCCTCGGAAGGTGCGTCGGCATGGACGACGGCGGCCCTCCCCACGTCCGCGTCCCGCACGGACTCGGCGAAGAGGCGCTCCAGCTCGGCGAGCGCCTTCGCGCGCCCGCGCACGCGCTTGACCGGGGCGTTCTCGCCTTCCCGGATCTCGATCACCGGCTTCGTGTCGAGGAGCTGGCTCGCCAGGCCGGCCGCGCGGCCGACGCGGCCCCCTCGGACGAGGTAGTCGAGCGTCTGGAGCGTGTAGACGAACCGCCCCTCCCGGCGGTGCTCGTCGACGACCGCGGCGAGCTCCTCGTCGCTCGTGCCGGCTTCCAGCCGCTCCTGGAGCGCCTCGGCGAGCAGCACGATGCCGGCCGCGACCGTCTGCGAGTCGACGACCGTGACCCGGCCGCCCCCGTCGGCGGCCGCGAGGCGCGCGCTCTGGCACGTCCCCGAGAGCTTCTCGGAGATGTGGATGCTGAGGATGCGCTCGTAGTCCGAGAGGCTCTCGTAGACGGCCGAGAAGTCGCCGGGCGAGGGCTGCGAGCTTCGCGGCTGCTCCGGCGCGGCCCGCATGCGGCGGAAGAACTCGTCGGGCCCGAGCTCGACGATGTCCAGAAAGATCTCGTCTCCGAGGCGCAGGTAGAGCGGGACGAGCCTCCAGTTTGCGTGTCGGTCGCCCGGGCTCGCGAGGCCGGCCGTCGAGTCGAGGACGATCGCCGTGTTCTCGGCTGTGAGCGTGGGAGGCAAGGGCCCACTTTCCCTCACGGCCGCCGCCGCGGCAAACTGCAGCGATGGCGAAGACGCCGAATGCGGCGGTCTCGTGTCCTCTCTGCGGGTTCGAGAACCCCCCCAACGCGCGCTTCTGCGCGGGCTGCGGCTCCCGGCTTCCGTCGCCGCCCGCGTCGATCTCGGCGCTTCCTGACGAGCGGAAGGTCGTGACTGCCGTCTTCGCCGACCTCGTCGGCTTCACGGCGCGCGCCGAGCGCCTCGACCCCGAGGACGTCCGCGCCGTGCTCAACCGCTTCCACGGGCCGCTCCGCGAGGAGCTGGAGCGGTTCGGGGGAACCGTCGAGAAGATCATCGGCGACGCCGTCCTCGGCCTCTTCGGCGCTCCGGTCGGGCGCGAGGACGACCCCGAGCGCGCCGTCCGGGCTGCGCTCGCCGTCTGCGATCGCGTTGCGGCGCTGAACGCGGAGGAGCCGGACCTCGATCTCCACGTCCGGGTCGGCGTCGCGACCGGCGAGGCGCTCGTGGCCCTCGGCGCGCGACCGGAGACCGGCGTGGGGATGGCCGCCGGCGACGTCCTCAACACGGCGGCGCGCCTCCAGGCGGCGGCGCCCGTCGACGGCGTGCTCGTCACGGCGGAGACCTACCGTGCGACGCGCGACGCGATCCGGTATCGCGAGGCGACCGCTGTCGAGGCGAAGGGCAAGAGCGAGCCCGTCGCGGCATGGGAGGCAGTCGGGGCCGCCGACCCGGCCGCCGACGAGCGTCCTCACCGGGACGCGCCGCTCGTCGGGCGCGACGCGGAGCTCGAGGTCCTGGGCCGCGCGCTCGCCCAGGCCCGAGAGGAGCGCACGCTGCGGCTCGTGACCATCCTCGGCGAGCCCGGGATCGGCAAGAGCCGGCTGGTCTTCGAGCTCGCCCAGCTCGTCGACGCCGAGCCGGAGCCGATCGGCTGGTGCCGCGGCCGTGCCGTTCCGTACGCGTCGGGCTCCTCGTTCGCCGCACTGGCCGAGATCGTGAAGGCCGAGGCGGGCGTCACCGAGAGGGACACGGTCGACGAGAGCACGGGGAAGCTCGGGCGAGCCGTCGCGCGGCTCGTCCCCGACCCGTCCGACGCCCGCTGGGTCGAGCGGCACCTGCGTCCCCTCGCCGGAGTCGCGGGCGACGGCGCCGCCGCCGAGCGGGCGGGCGAGACGTTCGCAGCCTGGCGGCGATTCTTCGAGGCGCTCGCCGAGCAGCGGCCCACCATCCTCGTCTTCGAGGACCTGCACTGGGCGGACGAAGGGCTGCTCGACTTCGTCGAGCACCTCGTCGAGTGGGCGGACGGCGTCCCGCTCCTGGTCGTCGCGACGGCGCGCCCGGAGCTGCTCGAGACGCGCCCGGGCTGGGGGCGGAACGGCAAGGCGGAGACGCTCCCGCTCCACCCGCTCTCGGACGACGAGACCGGGCACCTCCTGGCACGGCTGCTCGAGGAGGTCGCCGCCCCGGGCGCGACGGGGCGAGAGCTTGTCGCCCGCACCGGCGGCAACCCGCTCTACGCCGTCGAGTACGTGCGGATGCTCGCAGACCGCGGCCGGCTCGAGCCGCGCGCCGAGCTGCCGCTGCCCGAGTCGGTGCAGGCCGTCATCGCAGCACGGCTGGACGGGCTCGGGCCCGAGGAGAAGACGATCGTGCAGGACGCGGCCGTGGTCGGAAAGGTCTTCTGGGCCTCGGCAATCGCCGCGATGGAGGGCGTCGACCCCGCCTCGGTCGAGGAACGCCTCCGCGCCCTGGAGGAGCGCGAGTTCGTCCGGCGCGAGCGGGTCTCGGCGCTCGGCGCGGAGCGCCAGTACGCCTTCAGGCACGTCCTCGTCCGCGACGTCGCCTACGGCCAGATCCCGAGGGCGCGGCGCTCGGAGAAGCACGAGCGCGCCGCCGAGTGGATCGAGTCGCTGGCCGCGGGGCGCAGCCAGGCCGAGCTCACCGCCCACCACTACCTGAGCGCGCTCGAGCTCGCGCGCGCCTCCCAGCGCCGGGTCGACGGTCTCGAGGGTCGCGCGCTCGGAGCGGCGCTCGCCGCCGGCGAGCGCGCTTCGGGGCTCGGCGCCTTCGCGGCGGCGGTGCGCTTCTACCGCTCGGCCCTCGAGCTCGCCGACGACCCGGGCCCGGAGCTCGTCTTCGCGTACGGGATGGCACGAGTGCACGCCGAGGGCGAGGGCGCCGAGGAGCTCGCCGCGGCGCGGGACGCGTTCCTGGCCGGCGGGGAGGACGAGCGCGCCGCCGAGGCGGAGGTCGCGCTCGCCGGGCTGCTCACGAACCGCGGCGAGCGCCTGACGGCGCTCGGGCATCTCGAGCGCGCGGCCGAGATCGTCGCTCCTGCCGAGGCATCGCCGTCGAAGGCCCACGTCCTCGCGAGCTTCGCGCGCTTCCGCCGGTTGAGCGGGGAGCACGAAGAGGCGGTGCGGCTCGCGCGCGAGGCCCTAGCCATGGCGGAGCAGCTCGGGCTCGAGGAGCTCCAGGCGGACGCGTCCAACAACCTCGGGATCAGCCGCTTCGCGACGGGCGACGCGGGCGGTCTCGACGATCTCGAGCGCAGCATCGCGCTCGCTTCGAGGCTGAGCTCGCTGGAGGCGGTCCGCGGCCTCCGCTTCCTCGCCGCCGCCCACGGCCTCCGCGGCGAGCTCCCGCGGAGCTACGACCTCTACGCCGAGGCCCGCACCCTCGCAGCGCGCTTCGGGGACGCCTACAACACGCGCTCGCTGGTCGCGGCCACCGTCTTCGAGCATTACTGGACCGGCTCCTGGGACGAGGCCGTGCGGACGGCGGACGACTTCATCGCCGCCTCGGAGACCGACCCGCACTTCCACGAGATCCCCTGTCGCCGCGTCCGCGGGCTCGTTCGCCTCGCGCGCGGCGAGACGGCGGGCGCCGACGAGGACGCCAAGCGCGGCCTCGCCTTCGCGCGCGTCGCGGGGGATCCCTGGTTCCTGAACCCGGCGATCGCGTTTCGGGCGCGCGTGCTCGTCGAGACCGGCAGTCCTGACGAGGCGGGGCCGCTCGTCGACGAGGTGCTGGCCGCCTGGTCGGCGAAGGGCATGTTCCCCTCCTACGAGGCTGCCGACCTCGCAGTCGCCCTCGTCGCGCTCGAGCGAGGAGCGGAGCTCGAGGCGGCGGCGCCGCGGTCCGGGTCGGCGACCCGCTGGTTCGAGGCGGCCCTCCTCTATGCCGCCGGAGAGTTCGAGGCGGCGGCCGACCGCTACGCCGAGATCGGGGCGAAGCCGGACGAGGCGTACGCGCGCCTGCGGGGTGCCGAACGGCTGCTCTCCAAGTCACCCGGGGAGGCGGAGGCGGAGCTCGCACGCGCGCTGGCGTTCTTCGAGGCCGTCGGCGCAGCGGCGTATGCCGCCGAGGGAGCGGCGCTCGCCGCCGGTCGTTAGCCGTCGCCTACCGTTCCGCTAGAGGTACCTGTCGAGGAAGGCCTGAGCCACCGCCGAGTCGACCCGGTACGAGAAGTTCGGCCCGTCGCAGCGGAGGCTGAACGTCCACGTGTTGATCCCGACCACGGTTCCGTCGTGGAAGAGCGGCCCACCCGAGTCGCCGAAGCACACGCTCTTCGTGATCTTCAGGAAGCGGTCCGGGAAGGCGTCCCGCTCCGTGATGACCGAGACCTCCTTGTAGGTGCGGTCGTCGTCGAAGCGGATGATCGCCCGGGGCGAGAAGAGGCTTCC
This sequence comes from Thermoleophilia bacterium, assembly GCA_025923055.1. GTDB lineage: Bacteria > Actinomycetota > Thermoleophilia > Gaiellales > Gaiellaceae > JAIBJN01. The sequence continues at coordinate 1,777 of JAICGP010000075.1, read as the reverse complement.
CGTGATGAACTCGTCGACGCCGTAGCCCACCACCGTGAACGCCTCGTCCTTCAGCTCGAGCGTGTCGAGGTAGCCGCGGTCGGCGACCGGCGCCGGCGCGATCCCCGTCACGGCCTCGTTCAGCCAGACGAGCGCGATGTCCTCGGCCGGCGGCGCCAGGCACAACCGCTTCGAGTTCCCGAGGCACGGTCCGGCGGTGAACCAGTCCGGGTGCACGACGAGGTGGTCGACCGAGTAGTACGTCGAGCTCGCGTCGGGCGTCGGATCGAACGAGACGCGCAGGTCGGCCGGCGCGTCGGGCTCGAAGAAGTCGGTGCAGTGTGCCGCAGTGAGAACGACGTCGGGCGCCACGAGCGTGCCCGTGCAGAAGCTGAACCATTCGCCCTCGCTCTCGAGCTGCAGCACCCCCACGTTCGGGAAGCGATTCGTCGTGTCGTCGGTCCCCCGGATGACGGCGCCGCCGGGGCTTGCGACGACCAGGACGAGGCACGCGGCCGCACCGGCGAGTCGGGTCGGCCAGCGGAGTCTCGAGAACATCGACCCCTCTCCTCTCCCGGCGACCGTCCGACGCTCCGTGCGAAAGGACGGATCGCCACTTTTGTCACGAGAGTTTTCCACGCACCGCGAACGAGGTCAATTCCACGAACCCGCCACGGGAGTGCAGCTCCCCAAGCCGTGAATCCACCAACGAGAAGGCTCCACCTGCTCCGAGCGATGAGCTCCGGGCCGCGAGCCGGTCGTAAGGTCAGCGACAGCAACCGGGAAGGAGTACCGGATGGGCAAGTTGGTCGTGACGGAGTTCGTGTCGCTCGACGGCGTCATGCAGGCGCCCGGCGGCGAGGAGTTCAAGTACCCCGGCTGGAGCTTCCAGTTCGATCGGGGCGACGACGGCAACCAGTTCAAGCTTCGGGAGACGCTGGAGACCGAGGCGCTCCTGATCGGCCGCGTCACCTACGAGAGCTTCGCCGGCGCCTGGCCCTCACGGGAGGGGGAGTTCGCCGACAAGTTCAACAGCATGCCCAAGTACGTCGTCTCCTCCACGCTCGAGGACCCGGAATGGAACAACACGACGGTCCTGAAAGGCGACGTCGTGGAGGAGGCCTCGAAGCTCAAGGAGCAGATCGACGGGATCGTTCAGGTGCCCGGGAGCCTGCGGCTCGCGCAGGCGCTGCTGGAGAACGACCTCGTCGACGAGCTGCACCTGATGGTCTTCCCCGTCCTGCTCGGCACCGGGCGGCGCCTCTTCGGCGAGATGAGCGAGAAGACGGAGTGGCGGCTCACCGAGTCCAAGCCGGTCGGCCCGGACGGCGTGCTCGTCCTCATCTACGAGCGGGCCCGGTAGTGGAGAGGGCGTCGGAGTCGCTCTCTCGACATGTAGAAAGCCCCCGCGTTCGCGGGGGCTTTCCGTAGCAGGCCTGTAAGCCGGATTCTGTCGGAGGTGACCATCCATCTGGGCCTCCGGTCGCCCGGAGGCTCGAGCGGCGCACCCGGCTCCTCGGCGGGCAGCCTACGAGCGGAGCCTGTTCGCCTTGCACCGGACGGGGTTTGGCAGCCGCCGTGTCACCACGACGCTGGTGGGCTCTTACCCCACCTTTTCACCCTTACCGCCGGCGTCTCCGGAGATGAAGTTTCGCCGGTGGCGGTCTCCTTTCTGTGCCACTTTCCGTCGGCTTTCGCCGCCTGGGGTTTCCCCAGCGTCCTGCCCTGCGGTGTCCGGACTTTCCTCGAGCCGCTCGCGCGGCCCGCGGTCACCCGGCCTGCACGTCCAAGTGTAGCG
>JAICGP010000074.1 GCA_025923055.1 Thermoleophilia bacterium | reverse complement strand
GTCCACGCAGGGGTGGACGATGTCGGGCCGGTAGCCGGCGCGCACCCGCCCGAGCGCCTGGTCGTCGGAGGTGAGGAACGTGAACTTCGGCTTCCCGCGCGCGTCCACGTACGGCTTCAGGACGCCGTTCTTGCCGCCGTAGGCCGGGTACTCGTACCCCGCCCACTCGAACACCTCCAGGTTGCCCGGCTCCTCCTCGATGGGCGGGCGCTCCTCCTGCTCCGCCTGCGTCTGGCCGCCGCCTCCGGCCTGCGGCTCCGGCGCGTCGTCGGCGCCGCACGCCGCGAGCACGCCCGAGCCGACGGTCAGCGCGCCGAGCTTCAGGAACTCGTCGCGTCCCAGCCGCCGCTCGCTCCGCTCGTCCTGCTCCGTTCCCATGTGACCCTCCTCGGCCCGAGAACTTGACTGACCCGTCAGTCAGGGTCTAGTACGTTAGGGAAATCGACGGACGGGGGGAATGGACGCGATGGCCAAGGGGACGACGACGACGAGGACCGCGAGGCCAACGGCGGCCTCGATCCTGGCCGCCGCAGCGCGGGCGATCAACCGGCGCGGCGTCGAGGCGACGCGAATCGCCGACATCGCCGCGGAGGCCGGCACGTCGACGGGCACGGTCCACTACTACTTCGCCACGAAGGACGACGTGCTCCTCGCGGCGCTCAAGTGGGCGAACGAGCAGCCCTACGCGAGAGTGGACGAGCTGCTCGGGCGTGACGACGACGACGTCGTCCGCCTGGCGACCCTCCTCGAGCTCTCCATCCCCTATCCCGGCCCGCAGCGCGACGAGTGGGTCTTCTTCCTGGAGCTCTGGGGCTGGATCCTCCACCGCCCCGATCTCGTGCCCGACGGGGAGAGCATCGACTCGCGCTGGCGGAGCTACTTCGTGGACGTCGTCCGCTCCGGGACCGCGAGCGGCGCCTTCCGCCCCGTGGCGCCGCCGGACGAGGTGGCCGACCGCCTCGTCGCCCTGGTGGACGGGCTCGGCCTCAAGGCGGTGCTCGGCCAGGCGTGGATGACGCCCGAGCGCATGCGCGAGGTCCTCCTCCGCTTCGCGGCCGACGAGCTGCGCGTGCCGTACGAGGCGCTCGACCGGCGTTAGCGCCGCTCGTCGCGCACCCAGACCGTCAGGTCGCCCTCCCGGCCGCCCGCCTCGGCCTCGAGCCGCCAGCAGCCGGCGTGCGGGAAGAGGACGCGCGTGCCCCACTCGCGGCCGGGCCGCGGCCAGCGGAGGCCGCCCCCGCGGAGCTGGGGGAGCACCGGCGAGGGCCCGAACTCGACCGCGAGGTGGTGGCCGTCGCGATCGGCCCCGGAGAGCGCCAGGCCGCCCGCCTCGACCGTCTCGGCGCGCCAGAGCACGGTGACCGTCTCGCCCGCGAGCGGCGGGTGGGCGAGCCACGCCGACCACATCGCCTCGCCGGCCGGCAGCTCGACCGCCTCGCCCGGCAGGTCGCGGGGCCTCTCCGGGGCGCAGGCGGCGGTCGGCCCGGCGCGGCCGCCCGACGCCGTCGCGAGCCCCGCCACGGCGGCGAGCAGCGCGGCCGGCCCGGCGACGAGGAGAGCGACCCGCCTCATGCGCGAGGGGTACTATCACCGCCCCCGCCAGGCGGGCAACCCAGTCGTGCTCGAGCATCTCTTCAGCCCGCTCCGGATCGGGCCGGTCGAGCTTCCCAACCGCGTCGTCTCGACCGCGCACCAGACGACCCTGGTCGAGGAGCATCTGCCGACGGAGGACTTCGTCGCCTACCACGAGGCGCGGGCGCGCGGGGGCGTGGGCCTGATCGTCCTCGAGGCGACCGCCGTCCATCCTTCCGGGCTGCTGACGCCGCACACCCTGGCGGGCTATCGCGACGAGATCGCCCCCGCGCTCGCCGGGGTGGCCGACGCCGTGCGCCGCCACGGCACACGCCTCTTCGTGCAGCTCTTCCACGGCGGCCGCGAACAGATCGCGAGCCCGCCGCGGGCGCCGGCGCTCGCCCCCTCGGCCGTCCCGAGCCTCCGCTTCCACGTCGAGCCGCGCCCGCTCGCCGCGGACGAGATCGACTCGATCGTCGAGGGGTTCGCCCGCGCGGCCGGGCTCGCCGCCGCCGCGGGTCTCGACGGCGTCGAGGTGTCGGCCGCCCACGAGTACCTCGCGGCCCAGTTCTTCACGCCCGAGCTGAACCGCCGCGACGACGCCTGGGCCGAGCCGGCCCGCTTCCTGCTCGCCGTCCTCGCGGCTGTGCGCGAGGGAGCCCCCGGCCTGGCGCTCGGCGTCCGCCTCTCCGCCGACTCGGAGCCGGCGCGGGCGGTCGTCGGGGAGATCGCTTCCCGGGTCGACTACCTGAGCGTCGCGCTCGGCGCCTCGTCGACCTACCGCGGGTCGAGCGGCATCGTCCCGCCGCCGCCCGTCGCGGAGAACGTAATCGCCGCGATGACGGCGCCCTTCCTCGGCGGACCGCCCCTCGTCGCAACGTCGCGCATCGTCGATCCGGTCGAGGCCGATCGAATCATCAGCGAGGGCAGGTGCGACGCCGCGGGAATGACGCGCGCGCTGATCACCGATCCCGACCTCCCGCGCAAGGCGCGCGAGGGACGGCTCGTCGAGGTGCTCCGCTGCCTGGGGTGCAACGCGTGCATCGCGCACTACCACGCCGGCACGCCCATCGCATGTACCCAGAACCCGCGCACGGGACGCGAGCGGACGCTCCCCGCCCCGAACAGGACGGCCGAACGGCGGCGCATCGTCGTCGTCGGCGCCGGCCCGGCCGGTCTCGCTGCCGCGGCCGACGCCGCGGCCGGAGGCCACGAGGTCGTGCTGCTGGAGCGGGCGGGACGCATCGGCGGCCAGGCGGCCCTCGCCGACGCCGCTCCGGTGCACGCCGAGACGGCCGGCACGCTCGTCCGCAACTACGAGCGGCTGCTCGGGGCGGGAGACGTCGAGCTCCGCCTCGAGTCCGAGGCCGACGAGGCGGCCGTCGTCGCGCTCCAGCCCGACGCGGTCGTCGTCGCGATGGGGGCGCGGCCCTACGAGCCGGCGCTTCCGCTCGACGGCGTCGAGAGCGTGCAGGCGTGGGCAGTCCTCGCGGGGCCCCGGCCGCGCGGGCGTCGCGTCGTCGTCGCCGACTGGGGCGGCGACGCGTCCGGGCTCGCCTCCGCCGAGCTGCTGGCCGCAGCGGGGAACGACGTGACGCTCGCCGTCGGCTCGGCGTCGCTCGGGGAGACGCTCCACTCCTACCAGCGCAACGTCTACGCCGCCCGGCTCTACCGGGCGGGCGTGCGGATCGAGCACCACCTCGAGCTGACGGGTGCCGAGCGTGGCCGCGCGCTCTTGCGCAACCTGTTCGCCCCCGAGGTCGAGACCGCGCTGGCCGCCGAGCTGCTCGTGCTCGCGCTCGGCCGGGTGCCGCTGCGCGGGCTCGCCGAGGCGCTCGCCGCCCGCGGGCTCGAGGTCCACGAGGCGGGCGACTGCCTGAGCCCGCGCGGCCTCGAGGAGGCGATCCTGGAGGGCACGCTCGCGGCCCGGCGGGCCGTTCAGGCGACGCCGGTCGGCTCGCCCAACCCGTAGAGATCCGGGCGCCGGTCGGCGAGGACGTCGTTCCGCTCGTTCCAGGCCTTGTCGCGGGCCCGGGCGAGGTCGCAGTCGGCCAGCACCGTGCCCGTGCCCTCCGGGGGCCCGGCGACGATCCAGCCCCGCTCGTCGCAGACGACGCTGGCGCCGACCCACTCGACGCCGCGCTCGGGCCCGCACCGGTCGCAGACGGCGACGAAGACGCGGTTCAGGTGGGCCGTCGCCATGGCGAGCGTCACCTCGATCGGCCGCTCGCCCTCCGGCCCCTCGGAGTACGGGAAGTTGGCCGGGAGGGCGACGACCTCCGCCCCGGCGAGCGCCAGGCCGCGCGCGCTCTCCGGGAAGTTGAGGTCGTAGCAGACGCCGACGCCGATCCTGCCCAGCGGCGTCTCGACGACCGGCGCCGGCTCCCCTCCGGGCTCGAAGAAGAGGAGCTCGCGGTCCCAGAGGTGGATCTTGCGGTAGACGGCGAGCACGCCGCTCCCGTCCACGACCGCCGCCGAGTTGAAGAGGACACCCTCGGGGCCCAGCTCGCAGAAGCCGCCCACGACGACGGCCTCGCCGCGGGCCGCTTCCTCCGCCCAGCCGCGCAGCGCGGGCCCGTCGGCGGGCTCGGCGCAGGCGCGGGCCTCCTCGGCGGACTCGAAGACGTAGCCGGAGGTGCAGAGCTCGGGCAGGACGACCAGGCGGGCGCCGGCCGCGACGGCCCCCCGTACCGCCTCGCGCGTCAGCCGGCGGTTGCCGTCGAGGTCGCCGACGGCGGGCGCGATCTGCGCGCACGCCACCCGGACGGCCCGCGGCGTCACGTCGCCGCCTCGTCCAGCTCCCGCGCGAGCGCGGTGAAGCGCTCCGGGCTCGCGCCGGACCCGGCCGCGAGGAGCGTGAGCACGACCTGGCCCCGGCGCCAGCCGGCGAGGAACGTCGGCAGCTCCTTCTTGCACGTGCCGCAGCGCGCCAGCGTGAAGACGACGCCGCCCGGCGCCGGCGGCGCGATCTCGGCCGGTGCGGCGCGCCCGAGCAGATCGTCTCCGTGGCCGCGGAGCCAGCCGAGGTAGGCGTCGGCACCGTTCCCGGACGAGAAGACGAGCGTCCGCGCCACGACGCGGTCGAACGTCGTCGTCTTCCCCGTGAACTCGCGCTCGCGCCCGGAGACGTAGCCGAGGTCGCCGAGCAGCCCCTCGAGCGCCGTGGGATCGAGCGACTCCTCCGCAAGCGCCACCGCGTCGAGCGTGCGCGCGCGGCTGTCGAGCTCGGGCAGGGCGCGCGCCGACAGCGTCGGAGGCGGCGCGGGCGGGGCGGCCTCGCCGGATCCGCACGCCGCCGCCACGAGGACGACGAGGACGCCTGCGAGCACGAGCCTCACAGCGACCAGTATGGGCGCAGCGCCTCCTGGACGGAAGCGATCGCGGCGTCGGCGTGGCCGGGGTCGTCGGGGAGGTAGGCGCAGGGGTCGTCGAGGCCGGGCTCGACCCCGAGGACGCCGGCGAGCGTCGCGTGGAGGCAGTAGGCGGAGTACGAGCGCGCGTAGCCGCCCTCCTGGGCGAGCACGGTGCGCCCGCCGGAGTGCTCCGCCGCCAGGGCCCGCGTCGCCTCGCCGAGCCGGCGGAAGCCCTCCATGGAGACGCACTGGCGGCCGTTCGGGTCGAACTGGTTCGCGTCCTGGCCGCAGGCGACGAGGATGAGGCTCGGGCCGAAGGCGCCGACGACCGGGGCGACGACCTGCTCGAACGCCCGCAGGTAGCCGCCGTCGCCCGTCCCCGGCGGCAGCTCGACGTTGACGTTGAAGCCTTCGCCCACGCCGCGGCCCACCTCGTCCGGCGCCCCGGTCTGCGGGTGGGCGTCGCTCCAGGCGCCGTGGCGCATGTGGAGCGAGACCGTGAGGACGTCGTCGCGGTCGTAGAAGCACTCCTGCGTGCCGTTGCCGTGGTGGACGTCCCAGTCGAGGATCGCCACGCGGTCGACCCCGCTCCGGCGGGCGCACTCCGCCGCGAGGGCCACGTTCGAGAAGAGGCAGTAGCCGTCCGCCTGCGCCGGCTGGGCGTGATGGCCGGGCGGGCGGACGAGGGCGTAGGCGACGTCGGTCTCGCCGCCGAGCACCGCCTCGCAGGCGGCGAGCGTCGTGCCCGCCGCGGCCAGCGCAGCGTCCCAGGAGCCCTCGCCGACGGGCGTCGACCAGGTCACGATGCCGCCGCCGTCCCGGCAGAAGCGCCGGATGGACTCGACGTACGCCGGGTCGTGCACGAGCTCGAGCTCCGCCACGGTCGCGTGGCGTCCCTCGCGCCGGCGGATCCGCTCGGCGAGCGGGCCGCGCTCGAGGACCGCCTTCATGTTGCGGATGCGAACAGCGTTCTCCGGATGCAGCTCCTGCTCGGCGAGGAGCGGCGACGGAGGCTGCTCGAAGAGCCCGCTGCCCGTGTCGTGCCGGAGGGCGTCGTCGTGCCAGAAGAGGTCGATCACGCGGAGCCTCGCTCGGGGGCCGGGGCCGGCGACGGGGCGAGCGTCCACCGCTGCGCCGCCGCGAGCGTCATGACGCAGAGCGCCGCCGCGAGCAGGTAGGCGGCGGCGTCGCCGAACGCGTCGGCCAGCGCTCCCCCCAGGCCCGCGCCGACGACGTTGGCGGGCGCCCAGGCGACGTTGAGCAGGGCGAACCCGAAGCCCTGGTCGATTCCCGCCCGCTCGGCGCCGTCGGAGAGGAGCGCGGTGCCCGGTACCCAGTTGACGCCGTACGCGACGCCGGCCGCGACGACGAGCAGCAGGTACGGCCAGCGGAGCTCCACCCACGGGATGACGACGGAGACGGCGATGGCGCCGACGAGCCCGGCGCGCACGGGTGCCAGCCGCCCGCGCCGGTCCGACCAGCGGCCGATGACGGGGTTCATGGCGCCCTCGAGCCCCGCTGCCACGAGAAAGGCGGCGCTGATGCCGACCGCGCCCCAGCCGAGCTCGTCCAGCCGGAGCGGCGCCACGACCGAGATGACTCCGAGGAGGAAGGCTGCCAGCGAGACGAGCCAGAACCCGGAGACGACCTCCGGCACCCGGGCCGCCTCGCGGAGGACGCCGAGCGGTTGGGGCGTCTCGGCAGGCGGGAACGCCGGGATCGTCAGGGCCCAGGCCGCCAGGCCTACCCCGACGGCGGCGACGGCCGCGAACGCGGGCGCAGGGCCGGTCAGCGACGCGGCGCCTCCGAGCACGGGGCCCAGGAGCGCGCCGGCCAGCGCAGCCCCCATCGCGATCCCGATCAGCTCGCCCCGTCGCTCCCGCGGCGCCCCGGCGATTAGCCAGGCGAGGCCGCCGGTCCAGGCGAGCGCGCTTCCGACACCCTGGCCGAAGCGCGCCGCGTACAGCACCCAGGCGGACTCGGCGAGCCCGAAGGCGACGCTCGTCGCCACGATGATCACGAGCCCGCCGAGCACGGTCGGCCGGACGCCCACGCGCACGGCGAAGAGCCCGCTCGGAATCGCGCCGGCGAGCGCGCCCGCCGAGTACACGGCGGAGAGCGCGCCGAGCGCCGAGGTGGAGAGCCCGAACTCGTCCTGGTAGTGGGGGAGCAGAGGCGCGAGGACGGCGAAGAACGTCGACTCGAGCAGGACGGTGACGCTGACGAAGGCGAGGAGGCGGCGCACGGGCCGAATCTACTCGTTGGCTGCGCCTACCTCGTCCGCGGCTCGCTCGCCGGCTCGGACGGCGCCCTCCATGAAGCTCGGCAGGTCCGAGGCCTCGGAGCCGGCGAAGTGGAGGCGGCCGTGGGGCTCGGCGAGGCGGCGTCCCCACGTTGTCAGGTGGCCGGGGCCGAGGATGAGATAGCTCCCGCGCGCGAACGGGTCGGCGCTCCAGTCGACGGCTCTGACGGCCCGCGGCTGCGTGCCGGCGAACGCGAACGCCGGCGCGCGCCGGGCGGCGCCGGCTCCCGCGAAGAGCGCGAGCAGCGGCAGAGCCGGGTCGGGCCGGTAGAGGACGCCGGCCGGGGTCAGCTCCGGCAGAGCGCGGTCGGGCGGCTCGGCGAAGGCGAAGCCGACCTTGACCGCGTCGCCGTAGCGGGCCTGCGCCAGCGCGGCCAGCCGGTGCTCGGGCAGCGGCGGCTCGAAGCGGAGGAGGCGCTGGCGGGTGAGCGGGACGGCGAGGACGGCGCGGTCGGCGCGCACCTCGCTTCCGTCCCGCAGGAGCGCCCGGACCGAGCCACCTTTCTGCTCGAAGGCGGCGACCTCCGCGCCGCGGCGCACCTCGAGACCGGCCGCGAGCCGTTCCACGACCGCGCTCGGCCCTCCCTCGAGCCGGAGCGCGGGCTCGTGCGGCGCCGCGCCGGCGGCCACCTTGGCGGCGTACGCGAGGAGCGACATCTCGGAGACCGGGACGCCGGAGGAGGCGACGGAGTACCGGGTCTCGGCCTCCGCGAGCACGTCGGCGCCGGCGCCGCGTTCGGCGAGCCACCCGGCGAGCGTCTGCGCGTCGAGGGCGGCCGCACCCTCGATCTCCTCGGGATGCGCCGGGTCGATCCGCCTCGCGAGCGCTGCGATCTCCTCCTCGAGCGCGGCGAGGAGCGGCGGCGAGGCGGCCTCGTCGCCCGCCCAGGGCCGGCCGGCCTGTGTCCCGACGCCGAGCTCGGACGCCAGGGCCAGGAGCCGGACGTGGGTCGGCCACAGCGCCTCGCAGCCGGCGTCGAAGGGGAGCCCGCCGACGTCGACCCGCCATGCCCGCCCACCGATGCGCTTCCGCGCCTCCAGCACGAGCGCCTCCATCCCTGCCCGTGCGAGCCGGTGCGCGGCCGTCAGCCCCGAGAGCCCGGCCCCCACGACGAGCACGCGGGCCCTTTGCATGCAGTCTCCTCCGCAGCCTGATTGAATCCCGGCCGACTATCTCATGGCCGCCGTCACCCACGACCACCTGTGGCGCCACTTCACGCCCGCCGGCGCGGGCCGGATCGTCATCGAGCGCGCCGAGGGCTGCCACATCTGGGACTCGGAGGGGAACCGTTACCTCGACGCGCTCTCCGCCCTCTACTGCGTCAACATCGGCTACGGGCCCTGGCCCGAGATCGCCGAGGCGGCGAAGCGGCAGCTCGACGAGCTTCCCTTCTTCACGAACTGGGTCGGGTTCGCGACGCCCACCTCGCTCGCGCTCGCCGACCGGGTGACGGAGCTCGTGCCGATCGACGTCGGCCGGATCTTCTTCGTCGGCGGCGGGTCGGAGGCGATCGAGTCGGCGCTCAAGATCGCGCGCCAGTACCACCGCCTCCGCGGCGAGCCGACCCGTTACAAGTTCGTGTCGCGCCGCAGCGCCTACCACGGCGTCACCATGGGCGCCCTCTCGATCAACGGGAGTCCGGCCCTCCGCTCGCAGTTCGAGCCGCTCCTGCCCGGGTGCCTGCGCGCGCCGATGCCGTACCGCTACCGCTGCCCCTACTGCGCTGAGAAGCCCGAGTGCACGCTCCGCTGCGCGGACGAGATCGACGCCATCGTGGAGAACGAGGGGCCCGAGACGGTCGCGGCGGTGATCCTCGAGCCGGTGCAGAACTCGGCGGGGTCGATCGTCCCGCCGCCCGGATACTTCGAGCGTGTGCGGGAGATCTGCGACGAGCACGGCCTCCTGCTCGTCGCCGACGAGGTCATCTGCGGCTTCGGCCGGGTCGGCGACTGGTTCGGCTCGACCCGCTACGGCATCCGGCCCGACGTCATGACGCTGGCGAAGGGGATCACGTCCGCCTACGCGCCGCTCGGCGCCGTGGTCGCCGCGCCGCAGGTGATCGAGCCCTTCTTCTCGGACGCGAAGACGGCGTTCACGCACGGGATCACGTTCGGCGGTCACCCGCTCTCGTGCGCGATCGGGCTCGCCAACCTCGAGATCATGGAGCGGGAAGACCTCGTTGGACGGTCGCAGCGGCTGGGGCCCGAGCTGCGCGAGCGCTGCGAGCGCCTGCTGGTGGAGCATCCGATGGTCGGCGACGTGCGCGGCGACGGCTACTTCTACTCGCTCGAGCTCGTCAAGGACAAGGAGACGAAGGAGACGTTCACGCCCACCGAGCGCGACGACCTGATCAAGGGCTTCCTGACGCCGCGGGCGCGTGAGCTCGGCGTCTACATGCGCTTCGACGACCGCGGCGAGACGTGTGCGCAGTTCGCGCCGCCGCTCGTCGCGGGGCCGGAGGAGTTCGACGAGATGGTGGGCGTCCTGCGCCAGGTGCTCGACGAGGCGTGGGAGCGGTTGGGACTGGGGGGCTGAGGAGGTCGACGTGGCGACGACGGTGAGGACACTGCAGAACTTCGTCGGCGGCGAGTGGGTCGAGGCCACCGGCGACGACGCTCGCGAGATCGTCTCCCCGGTAACGGGCGAGAAGCTCGCGGACGCGCCGAACGCGAGCGAGGAGGACGTCGCCCGCGCCGCCCGCGCGGCCCGCGCGGCGCAGCCCGGGTGGGCTGCGCTCTCGGCCTGGGAGCGCGCCGACGTGTGCCGGCGCATCGCCGACCTGATCGAGGAGCGCAAGGAGCCGTTCGCGCGCGAGCTCTCCCTCGAGCAGGGCAAGCCCTACGTCGCGGAGGCGCTCCCCGACATCGAGGAGACCGCCGAGAACTTCCGCCTCGCGGCCGAGGACGTGAAGCGGATGGAGACCGCCGTCATCCCCTCGCAGGACGTGAACAAGCGGATCCTCACCTTCCGCAAGCCGAACGGGGTCTACGCGGCGATCACGCCGTGGAACTTTCCGACGCTCATCCCCGTCGAGCTGATCGCGCCGGGCATCGCCGCCGGCAACACGATCGTCGTCAAGCCGTCGGAGTGGACGCCCGTGGCGATGGCGAACTTCATGCAGATCATGGCCGACGCGGGGCTCCCCGAGGGCGTCGTGAACGTGATCTACGGCAACGGGAGGGTCGGCGCGCGGCTGATCCGCGACGAGAACGTCGACTGCGTCGGCTTCGTCGGCTCGCACGCGACCGCGGAGAAGATCGTCCAGGCGGCGGGGCTGAAGCGGACGCTGATCGAGGCGAGCGGCAACGGCCCCGTGGTCGTGTGCGCGGACGCCGACCTGGAGGCGGCCGCCAAGGGCGCCGTCTACGGCGGCTTCTTCTGCGCCGGCCAGGTGTGCTGCGCCACGGAGCGCGTCCTCGTCGACCGGCGGGTGCACGACGACTTCCTCGCCGCCGTCGTGAAGGAGGCCGAGGGCTGGAAGCTCGGCGACCCGTTCGACGACGAGACGCTCGTCGGGCCGATGAACAACGAGCCGACGGCGGCGAAGATGGACGCCCACCTGGAGGACGCGGTCGAGCGCGGGGCGGAGATCGTCGTCGGCGGAGCGCGCGACGACGGGCGCCCGACAAGCCTCTACTACCAGCCGACGGTCGTCGACGGCGTCGGCGTCGACACGCTCATCAACCGCGACGAGACGTTCGGGCCGATCGTCCCGCTCATCACCGTCGCGGACGACGACGAGGCGCTCGCCGTCGCCAACGACTCCCACCTCGGGCTCCAGGCCGCCGTCTACACGCGGAGCCTCAGGCGGGCCTTCCGCTACCTCGACCACCTCCGCGTCGGAAACGTGGTCGTCAACGACTCGACCGACTACTGGGAGGCCCACGAGCCGTTCGGCGGCGCCTCCGGCACCCGCACCGGCTGGGGCCGGATCGGCGGCCGCTACACGATGCTCGACATGACCGACCTGAAGACGGTCGTGCTCGACGTCGGCGGGCTCGACTAGGCGTCGTCGCCGGCTTCGGGCCCGGTCTTCCGAGGGCCCGTTTCGCGCCGGGCTGCCGCGGATAGGCGTGGAGCGAGGGCGGATGTGAGCCCGCCCTCCGCCGAACCCCGATCCGAAGGGAGACCGATGTCCGTCCAGGAGATGCTCCAGACCCATCCGCGGCCGGCGACGGCCGACCGCGATGCGCTGACGCGCTGCATCGACGAGTGCTTCCGCTGTGCGGCGACGTGCACGAGCTGCGCCGACGCCTGCCTCGGCGAGGAGGACGTGCAGGGGCTCGTGAGCTGCATCCGGCTGAACCTCGACTGCGCCGACGCCTGCGCTGCCACCGGGCGAATCGTGGCCCGGCAGACGGCGCCGGAGGTCGCGCTCGTGCGCGCGTTCATCGACGCCTGCGCCGCCGCGTGCCGGGCCTGCGCAGAGGAGTGCGAGCGGCACGCCGCCCACCACGAGCACTGCCGGGTGTGCGCGGAGGAGTGCCGGCGCTGTGAGGAGGCGTGCAACGACCTCCTCTCGTCGATCGGCTGAGCGCCGAGCCCCCGCCGGCCGGGGACGCGTGCGTTGGGGCCGTGCCGGGGTCAGGCACCGGCATGTCCTGTGAGGACGGTCGTGCTCGGTCTCGTCCGGCTCGCGGCAGCCGGCCCGCCGGCCGCGAGGCGAGCCGGGCCGGGTCTCGAACGGCCGTGTCCGGTGCCAGGCACCTGACCGGTCTCGGACGGCCGCGGCCGCCACGTCGCCGAGACAGGCGACCGCGGACGTGACGACGACGTCGCGCCGG
>JAICGP010000073.1 GCA_025923055.1 Thermoleophilia bacterium | reverse complement strand
TTCACCCTCGACGCGATGAGCGCGACCGCCGCCGCAGCCGAGGCGGCGCGCCGCGCCGGCGCCCGCTTCGCGCTCGGCTGCGAGGCGAAGCGGATCCTGGTCGCCGGCGGCCGCGTGGCCGGCCTGGCCACCGACCTCGGCATCGTCCGCTGCGGCCGCGTCGTCGTCGCGGCGGGGCCGCGCCTCCGCTTCCTCCTCCGGACCGCCGGCGCCGACTTGCCCGTCTCGGCGTCGCGCGGCTGGCTCCTCGAGACGGGCCGAGTCGAGCCGCCCCCGGCGTACGCGATCGAGCAGGCCGCGTGGCCGGAGCAGGCGGAGATGGGCCCCGGCACGGTGGACGCGACGCTCGGCGAGATCGGTAGTGATGCCGTCGACGAGCAAGCGCTCGTGTCGCTCCTCCTCGGCGGCCGCCCGGCAGGCCACTGCCTGATCGGCACCTCGCTCTCGCGTTCGCTGCTCGAGGAGCCCGAGGGGCCGGAGACGGTCCGGCGGCTCGCCGAGCGTGCGGTCCGCGTCGCGCCCCAGCTCGAGAGGGTGCCGGTCGTCGCCTCGTGGTCGGGCCGGCGCGCCATGACTCCCGACGGGCTTCCAGTCGTCGGGCCGGCGGGCGGGATCGACGGCCTCGAGGTGATCGGCGGCCTCTCCTCCATCGGCATGATCACCGGCCCCGGGCTCGCCCGAAGGCTTGCCGTCCGGGATCCCGGCCCGTTCACGGCGGAACGGCTGGCGTGATCCGCGCCCTGCGTCCCGAGGACGCGCCCGTCGTTGCCGCAATCCAGCGCGAGAGCGAGGTCCCCGAGGCCGTTCCGGCCGAGGGAATCGTCCACTGGTTCGGCGCGCAGCCCGAGCGCGCCCGCGTCGTCGGGTGGGTCGCCGTCGAGGGCGCGGCGGTGGTCGGCTGGGCGCGCGCCCGGCTCCTCTGGAAGACGAGCGCGCCGGGCGTGGGGGAGGTGTGGGCGTTCGTGGCGCCCCGGGCGCGCGGGCGCGGCCACGGCGGTGGCCTCGTCGAGGCGGCGCTCGCCCACCTCAGGGAGGCGGACGCCCGCGTCCTCGAGTCGTGGGCGGTGGTCGACGACGGCCGCCGCTTCCTCGAGGCGCGCGGCTTTCGGCCGGGTCGCTCCCAGCGCGTCCTCGTGCTCGACCTCGCCGGCGTGGAGGTACCGGAGCCCGGGCCGCTCGCCGGCGTCCGCGTCGTGCCGCTCCGCGAGGTCCTCGACCGCCCGCGCGAGCTCCACGCCCTCGACGCGGCGGCCGTCGCCGACGTGCCGGAGACGTTCGTCTACGACGACGTCCGCTACGACGAGTGGCGGCGGACCGAGCTCGAAAACCCGGCGCTCGAGCTCGATGGGAGCTTCGTGGCGCTCGCGGGCGAGCTGCCGGTCGCGTACGCGTTCGTCTACGCGGACCGAGCCGCCGGCGTGGCGGCGAACGACATGACGGGAACGCTCCCCGCATACCGGCGTCGGGGCCTCGCCCGGCTCGTGAAGCTGGCGACGATCCGGTGGGCGAGGGCGGAAGGCTTCGGCCGCTTCGTGACGGAGAGCGACGACGAGAACGTCGGCATGCTCCGCCTCAACGAATCCCTCGGCTACCGGCAGGTCGCCGTCGAGACCGAGTACCTGCGCGAGGTCCCAGGGGAGCCTCCGGGGGCAGCCGTCTAAGCTACGCCGCATGGATTCCCTCACCGGGCCGATCGAGGGCGCCGACCACCGCGAGGTCGGCGGCGCCTCCGTCGACATCGTGCGCGTGGGGAACGGGCGCGTGAAGCGGACCGTCTATCCGCCCGGGTTTCGCTGGTCGATCAACATGAGCCCGAACGTCGACACGGCCCTCTGCATGCACGCGCACGTCGGCTTCCTCGCCCGCGGCCGCATCGCCGGTGCGTACGCCGACGGCTGCACCTTCGAGTACGCAGCGCCGCAGGCCGTGGCGATCGAGCCCGGGCACGACGCCTGGGTGGTGGGCGACGAGGAAGCCGTGCTGATCCAGTTCGATTCCGAGGAGGGGACGGCGCGCCGCTTCGGCCTCCCCGCCGAGCACGCGCACTAGACGAGCCCGGTCGTGTTCGAGTCGCTGACCGAGTTCGTCTCGGGCTCCCCCTGGACGTACGCGTTCCTCTTCGCCATCTCCGCGCTCGACGTGATCGTCCCGCTCGTCCCGAGCGAGACGTCCGTGATCCTGGCCGGTGTCCTCGCCTCGACTGGGGATCTCGAGCTCGTCTTCGTTATCCTCTTCGCGGCCGCCGGGGCGATCGTCGGCGACAACACCGCCTACTGGATCGGCCGCACGGTCGGCCACCGGCTCGTCGACCGTTGGTTCAAGGGCGAGCGCCGCAAACAGGTGGACTGGGCCCACAGGCAGGTCGAGGAGCGCGGCGGCTACCTGATCGTGATCGGCCGCTTCATCCCCGGCGGCCGGACGGCGGTGACGCTCTCCTGCGGGATGCTCGAGATGCCGTGGCGCCGCTTTCTCGCCTTCGACGTCGCCGCCGGGATCGTCTGGGGCACGTACGCGGCCATGCTCGGCTACGCCGGCGGCCATACGTTCGAGGAGAACCCCTTCTACGGCTTCCTGCTCGCCTTCGCCATCGCCCTCGCCGTGACCGGAATCGTCGAGCTCTACCGCTGGCTGAGGAGGCGCCGTGTCGTCGCTGAGAGCTGACCTCGAGGCTGCGGCCCGCATCGGCGCCGACGAGCACGGCGGGATCAGCCGCTTCGCCTGGACTTCCGAGCTCGCGCAGGCCAACGCATGGCTCATGGAGCGCCTCGCCGAGCTCGGCGTCGAGGTCGAGCTCGACCCGGCCGGAAATGTGCTCGGCCGCTGGGAGTCCGGGGAGGGAACCGCGGTGCTGATCGGCTCGCACCTTGACACCGTGCCCAGCGGCGGCCGGTACGACGGCGCGCTCGGGGTCGTGGCCGCCGTGGACGTCGTCCGCCGGCTGAAGGCGGAGGGGGTCGAGCCGCGCCGGCCGGTCTGGGTGGTCTCCTTCAACGACGAGGAGGGCGCCCGCTTCCAGACGGGGATGCTCGGCAGCCGCGCCTTCTGTGGCGAGTGCGATCTCGCCGATTGGCGCGGCCGCGGCGTCCCCGAGGCGATGGTCGAGGCCGGCCGGGACTTCGCTGCGTTGCCCCGGGCCGGCCGCGTGCAGGAGGTCGGCGCCTTCCTCGAGCTCCACATCGAGCAGGGGCCGGTGCTCGAGCGGCTCGGTGTCGACCTCGGCGTCGTGACCGCGATCACGGGCATCCTCGGCTTTCGCGCCCGCTTCCTCGGCGAGGCCAACCATGCGGGAACGACGCCGATGGAGCACCGCCGCGACGCGCTCGTCGGCGCCGCCCGCGCGGTGCTCGCCCTCCGGGACGCCGCCCGGGCTCGCGACGACATGACCGCCAACGTCGGCGTCATCGCCGCCGAGCCGGGCGGGTTCAACGTCGTGCCCGGCGCCGCGGAGTTCACGATCGACGTGCGCTCGCCCTCTCCGCGGCGCTTCGGGGAGCTGGAGCCGTTCGTCCGCGAGACGCTGACCGCCATCGCCGACGAGGAGGGCCTCGGCCTCGAGCTCGCCGAGACGCACCGCAAGTCGCCCGTCGAGCTCGACGCCGGCCTGCAGGACGTGCTCGAGGAGGCTGCCCGCGAGGAGGGCGCGACGACGCTCCGCATGCCGAGCGGCGCCGGGCACGACGCGATGGTGCTCGCCCACCACGTTCCCGCGGCGATGCTCTTCGTCCCGAGCCGCGGCGGCGTCAGCCACTCGCCCGACGAGCACACGGCGGCCGACCACTGCGAGCTCGGCGCGAGCGTCCTCGCGCGGGCCGTGCGCCGCCTCGTCACATAGCTACAGTCGTCTCCAACGGCGCTCCACGCGGCGCCCGGCGCCTGGTGCCTGAATTTCGGTCTGGTGAGCAGGTGGTGGCGGCCTGGGCGACTCGCTAGCACCTGGGCTGTGGCCCCATGCGGATATCGTCGCGGGGTGGGCGGCGAAGTCCCGAATGGCGGACGCAAGGCCTTTCAGCAGCCGTGGCTTCGGTCGGAGCGAACCGTGCCGCGCCTCGTGGTGCGTCCGCTCGAACGGTTCCTGCAGCTGGAGGCGGGCAGCGCCTCCCTTCTCCTCGGCGCTGCCGTGGCCGCACTCGTCTGGGCGAACTTCGCGAGCGACTCCTACGACCGCTTCTGGACGGCGACCGTCTCCGTCGAGGTGGGGTCGTTCACGCTCGAGGAGGATCTCCGCCACCTCGTCAACGACCTGCTGATGGCGGTCTTCTTCTACGTGGTTGCGCTCGAGGTGAAGCGCGAGCTCCTGTTCGGCTCGCTCCGCGACCGCCGCTCGGCGCTCGTCCCGGGCGCGGCCGCACTCGGCACGATGGTCGGAGGTGCGCTCGCCTACGTGGCGGTCAACCTCGTCGCCGACGGTGACCTGCGCGGCTGGGCGATCCCGATCGCGACCGACATCGCCTTCGCCGTCGGCGTGCTCGGCCTCGCCGGCGCGCGAGCGCCGAAGGAGCTGCGGGCGTTCATGCTCACGCTGGCCGTCATCGACGACCTGGCCACGATCCTCGTCATCGCGGTCTTCTTCAGTCAGGGGCTCTCGCTCGCCTGGCTCGCGGCGGCCGGCGGCGTCGTCCTTGTCATCGTCGTCGCGCAACGCATCGGCGTTCGCGCCGTCACGGCCTACGTCCTGCTCGCTGCCGCCCTTTGGCTGGCCGTCTTCGAGTCGGGCGTGCACGCGACGCTCGCCGGCGTCGTGCTCGGCTTCCTCACGCCGGCGGCTGCCTTCCAGTCGAGCAGGCGGGTCACCGCGGTCATCGGCGAGCGTCTGACCGAGCTCGCGGACGCAGACGCCGAGGTCAGCGCTGGAACGCTGCTCGAGACCTCGCGACTCGCGGAGGAGGCGGTCTCCCCGCTGGTGCGTATGGAGGAGAGCGTGCATCCCTGGAGTGCGTATCTGATCCTGCCCGTGTTCGCGCTCGCCAACGCGGGAGTCCCCGTCTCGGTCGGCGGCCTCGCCGACGCGCTCAGCAGCCCGATCGGCGCCGGCATCGCGCTCGGGCTCGTGGTCGGCGCCCCCCTCGGCGGCTTCGTCTTCGCTCGGGCCGTCGTGCACCCGGGGCCCGCCCGTCTCCCCGCCGGCCTCGACTGGGTCGCAATCGCGGGCGTCACCCCGCTGAAGGGGATCGGCTTCACGATCGCCATCTTCATCTCCGCCCTGGCCTTCGAGGAGGAGCAGCTCCAGGATGAGGCGACGCTGGCGATCCTCGCGGGATCGACGGCGGCCGCTGCAATCGGGCTCGCCGTCCTGTACGCACGCTCGCTGCTTCTCCGCGGCCACGGCCCAGAATGACCGTCGGACGGGATCCCGCCCGACGCCTGAATGGCGATGGCTGCCGGTGACGTCAGTCTCCGGAGAGGCCGAACGTGCTACGCCGACACCCTATGCCGTCATGGAGCTCCTGGAAGGACGGAGGGTCGGCGCTCTGCTCGCGTGGGCCGTGCGCACGCTCGTCGCGTAGTCTCCCGTCATGGACGTCGAAGCGGCCCGCGCGGCGGTGGCCGCGGCGCGCTCGAGCTGGGACGAGCGCGGGCAGATGATCTTCGTGAGCGGCTGGTCGTACGTGCCCGGGGAGCCGGCGACGATCGAGATCCGCAAGCGCGGCCACCGGTACGACCTGCACGACGACGGCCGTGCGACGCGTCTGGCCGACAAGCCGGAAGGCTGGCTCGGCGTGGCCGAGCGGGTCGTCGCGCGCGAGGGCTTCAACGTCAACCGCTCCGGCGTGGTCTTCGTTCCCGCCGTCGAGGGGCGCGACCTCGGCCTCCTCGCGGCGAGGCTGGCGGAGACGTCGTACGCCGTCTTCGCCGAGCTCGTCGAGCTCGAATGACCCTCCACGTGGAACGGCTCGGGGCCGGCCCCCCGGTGGTCTTCGTCCACGGAGCCGTCCTCGGGAGGGTTGCCTGGGACGAGCAGCGCCCGCTCGCCGACCGCTGGACGCTCCACCTCGTCGACCGGCCGGGCTACGGCGACAGCCCGTCCGTGGAGCGCGTGGACTTCGCGGTCGACGCGCGGCTCGTCGCCGGGCTCCTGGCGGAGCTACCGGACGGCACGCACCTCGTCGGCAGCTCGTACGGAGGGGTCGTCTCGCTGCTCGCGGCGGCCGAGGCGCCCGAGCGGGTCCGCTCGCTCACCGTCGTCGAGCCGCCCGCCTTCGGCGTCGCCAGGGACGACCCGGTCGTCTCCCGCTTCGTCGCCGACGCAGAGGGCCTGCGGGCCGACGAGTCGAGGGACCCGCGGGCGGTGCTCGCCGGGTTCCTCGCGCTCGTCGGCTCGAATCTCAAGTTGCCGGAGGTGTTGCCGCCCGACCTCGAGCGCGGCGCGCGACTGCTCCGCGTCGAGCGCTACCCGTGGGAGGCCGACGTCCCTCTCGCCGCCCTCGCCGCCGCCGCCTTCCCGAAGTTCGTCGTCTCCGGCGGCCACCATGCCGCCTTCGACGCCGTCTGCGACGTCCTGGAGCGACGGCTCGGGGCCGAGCGTGCCGTCATCACCGGCGCCGGGCACTCCGTCCAGCGGGCGGGCGCGCCCTTCAACGAGCGCCTGGAGGCGTTCCTCCGGTCAGCCGAGGGCTCGGCTTAGGCCGAGCAGCGGCAGATCGCTTCGCCCAGGTAGCGGCGCTCGAGCTTCATGCCGCAGGAACCGCAGGTGGGCGGGAGGACGTGGGTGTAGACGAGGACGGCGCGGGCGACCGTGATCCAGCCCAGGACGGCGAGGAGGGCGAACGGGAGCGGAACCTCCAACGGCATGCTCCGTCTATCGGACGGGGCCGCGCGGCTCCTTAGAGCCAACACTACAATGGGGGTCGTGGGCTGGATCGCGTTCGGGCTCCTCGTCGCCACCGTCCTCGTCGTCGTGGGGGCGGAGTGGCCGAGGCTGTCGGCGCGTCTCGGCAGCGACGCCTGGGCATCGCGGCGGCGCCGGCGGCGCAAGGAGAAGCTCGTCCTGATCCAGGGCGAGGACGGCGAGGACGACTTCGTCAAGAGCGTCGAGCGCGACCTCGCCGACCTCCCCGTGCTCGACGAGCACGAGGACCGGCCCCGCCGCTAGCCCGGCCCGAGGCTAGACTTTCCCCACCGCGCGGATGTGGCGGAATTGGTAGACGCGCACGGTTCAGGTCCGTGTGGGCGCAAGCCCGTGGAGGTTCAAGTCCTCTCATCCGCATAGGTGGTCTGAGCAGGGTTTCGCGGCCTGAGCGCTTGCCCTAGTCCGCGCTCAGTCCGTAAACGGCTCTTCGGCCAGATGGCACAAGAGTGGGAGCAGCGCGGCATCCGCGCCGTCGCCTTCCTGGAATCCGACAGCGGCATGATCCCTGCCTGCGAACGCCTCTACGGCGCGGTCGTCCACAAACGGCTCGTCCGCCCGGACGACCCGGACCTGAACGCGCACGTCCACGCGGCCGTCGCCGAGCATGACGCCGAGGCTGGCGACTCGAGAAGGCGGACCGCACCGCCAAGACGGACGCCGTCATCGCGCTTGGAATGGCGGTCGACCGGCAGGCGTTTCGCCTGAGCCCGTGGAGCTCGTCGGCTGGCTTTGGCGCCGGCCTACGTGTCAGGCACGCTCGACGACTTCGCCGATCTCGACGCTGTTGATCGTGATCGCATCGCCCCCCGGCGGGTTGGCCCTGAGCATCTCCGCGGCCGCCCGCGCCGCCTCTTCGGACTCGAAGGTCAGCATCGACGTGCCGGTGTTCTCGTCGAGCATCACCCACTGCGCGGCGACGAAGCCGGGCGCCTGCGAGATGCGCGGGATGCCCTCCTCACGCAAGATCTTCCTTGCCCGCTCAAAGTCGTGGAGCGTGCTCCTAGCAACCACTGCGTGCATGAGTACCTCCTTCTCGCTCCGACCTCCGGCGGACCCTACTCGACGGAAACCCATCGGTGAAGCGGCCCTGTCTCGACCGCGGCCGGCTTACGCGCTCGGGCTCGCGCTGCCCCGCCTGCAACGCGAGGCGGCGCGCGGCGCGGAGCCACGACCGGCCGCGGCTACGGTGCGCCGTGCCGGGCGGCGGCCACATCCCGCCATCGGGCTCGGAACCCCAGTGGAGCTTCAAGTCTTCCCATCCGCACTGAGCATCCGAGCAGGGAAATCGGTCAGCGCGACCGATCTCCCGTCCCCGACCAGACGCCCGAACGACTCTCCTTCGGTACGAAGCCGACGCGGTGACCAACCGGCGACGCGGGCGGCGCGCCGCTGCCAGCACTGACATGAATCCGACAGCGCGACTCTCCCGTACTGAGGTCATCGAGCGGGGGGAGGAAGCGAGAGGACTGTGAGACGATTTGCGGCTCTACTTGTGCTGGGTCTGGCGACGCTTGCCCTTGCGGTGCCGGCTTCGGCCACGATCCACGAGAAGGCGTCGCTCGAATGCGGCAAGGCTCCTCCCGACCCTCCTGGGCAGACACCCGCCTTTCTGGGCGACGAGCGCGGGGCCGGAGACGGACATGCCGACCTGAAGGCGATCACCGTGACCGGTGTATTCGTCGGGGTCGGGCCCGAGGGGCCGATCTTCGACTTCACGGTGCCGGCTGCGAACGGGAACAGCGGCGAGATCCACTGCGCCGGCTTGAGGAGCCCCTAGCGGAGCGGCGGCCCCAGCCGGAGCTGGCTGTCTGGTCGTGCGGGCCGCCTACGTCGTGGTAGGTCCACCGCCGTGCTCGCATTGCCTCGTTGTTGTCTCGCTCCACGGGGTGAGGGACTGACCTGCCCAGGAGGGCGACGAAGATCGCCGTCATCACACGGGCGCGGACGCGTCCGGGCCGCCTGGTCGACGGCCCGGACGAGCCGTCCAGCGCTCTAGTGGTGTGCCGGGGTGGGCCGGATGGGCGCTCCGTACGGCCGGCTCCAG
Organism: Thermoleophilia bacterium; assembly: GCA_025923055.1. Lineage (GTDB taxonomy): Bacteria > Actinomycetota > Thermoleophilia > Gaiellales > Gaiellaceae > JAIBJN01. The sequence continues at coordinate 3,141 of JAICGP010000073.1, read as the reverse complement.
TGGCGGGTGACGTCGTAGCCCCAGAGACGGACGACGTCTCTGGGCCCGCTGGAGGCGTCCGCGTGGCTGTACCGCCAGACCGTCTCGCGATCGGAGCCGGCCACGCGCACGATCTCGAGGGCGCTCACGGCGCCTTCCCGGCGCGGATCGCGCCGCTCGAGGAAGTCGAACGCGAAGTCGACTGCCGAGCCGAAGTCGGTCGTCTCGAAGCGCCGGCCGAGGTCCAGCGGCGGCTCGCCTTCGAGCACCTCGTGAACCTCGTATGTCTGACCGGCCGCATGGCTATCGCTCTTGGCCATGCTGCGACTCCTTTCCATCTTCGAAGGTAGGAGCGGCGGCCCGCACGTACAATCCCCCGAAAGGGGAGCGCCTGCGGCGTTCGATCTCGGCTCCGTTCGGCTCTCCAGGACGTACCCCGAAAGCGGGTCGAGGACGTTCCCCTACCGGCCGATGACGCATTCAATGAGAGGGGTCCTCCGTGTGTGCCGCTCCCCGCGCGGGAAGCTGCTCCTCAACCTGGCCGTTGGGGTGCTCGCCATCGGGATCTCGATCCTGGCGGCGCGCCACTTCGCGGGCGTCGGCTGGCCGTTCGCCGGCGCGGACGTCCGTCTCGTCGCCGCCGCCGGCTTCCTCTTCCTCCTCGCCTACGCCTTCAAGGCGTACGGCTGGCACCGCCTCTTCGCGCCCCACGAGCGGCCGCGGCCGCTGACGCTGGCCGCCTCGTGCGGGGCGGCTTCGGTGACCGGCGCGGCGCTGCCGGGGCGCTTCGACGACGTCGTCAGGATCGCCGTCGTGCGCCGGGCGACCGGCGGACGGGCCGGCGTCGCTCCCGTCTGCCTCTCCCTCTTCATGCTCGGCCTCGTCGACACGGCGGCGCTCATGCCGCTCGCCTCGACGGCCGCCGCGACCGCCGACACCTCCGGCGCCGTGCGAGCCGGGATGGGGATCGTCGCCTTCGCGGGCTTCGGCGCCGCCGTCGTGATCGCCGTCCTGCCGCGCCTCGTCGCGAGCGGGCGGCTGATCCGCTTCCGGATCGCGCGCTGGCTCGGCGACCGGTCCGTGAACCCCCGCGACGCCTGGCAGGCCTGGGTGCTCGTCCTCGCCTCCTGGCTGACGCGGGTCTTCGGCCTCTTCCTCCTCCTGCACGCGGCGGGCTTCAGCCTCTCCTTGCCGCTCGCCATGCTCTTCCTCTGCGCGGCCGCCGCCTCGGGCGCGCTGCCGATCGCCCCGGCCGGCGCCGCGACGCAGGTGGGCGCGGGTGCGGCGATCCTGATCGCAACCGGCGTCGGCACCGGCGAGGCGGTCGCCTTCGCCGTCGGGGCCCAGGCCCTCGTCATCCTCGCCGGCGCCGCCGTCCTCCTCTTCGCCGGACTCTGGCACGGCGGCCGCCGCCTGACGGCGGCTCGGGTTTCCTCCTAGGGCAGGACGGCCAGCACCTCGCCGGCGTGGCCCTCGGGCCGGACGCCGAGCATCGCCTTCGCCACCTTGCCGTCGGCGTCGATCACGAACGTCGAGCGGTTGATGCCCATGGACTTCCTGCCGTGGGAGTTCTTCTCGACCCAGACGCCGTAGCGCTCCGCGACCTCGTGGTCGGGGTCGGCCAGCAGCGTGAAGGGCAGGCCGTGCTTCTCGCGGAAGCGGGCGTGCGACGCCTCGCTGTCGGGGCTGACGCCGAGGACGACCGCACCACGCTCCTCGTACTCCGCGTGCGCGTCGCGGAAGCCGCGGGCCTCGTTCGTGCAGCCGGGCGTGTCGTCCTTGGGATAGAAGTAGAGGACGACCGGGCGGCCGCGGAGCTGCGAGAGCCGCACACGCTCCCCCGTGTCGCTCGCCAGCTCGAAGTCCGGCGCCTCCTTGCCCTCCTCGACCATGAAACCGAATTGTAGGCTGGGCGCCGATGCGGGAGCTGCACGCGCTGAACGCCGTGCTCGTCGTGGCGGCCAACCTACTCGCGGCCGGCTGGGGATTCGTGTACCTGCGGCGCCGGAGGACGCCGGGCCAGATCTACGCGCACGTGCTCGCGCTCGCCCAGTCCCTCGTCATCGCGCAGGTCGCGCTCGGCCTCCTGCTGCTCTCGGGCGGCAGCTCGACGCCGGACCGGCTGCATCCGCTCTACGGGACGCTCGCGCTGCTCGCAGTCCTCTCGCCGTGGCTCTACGCGCCGCCGGTTCCTGCGCGGCGCCTCGCCTGGTTCTCGGGGGCGGCCCTCGTAGCGACGGCGCTCTCCGTCCGCGCCTACGTGACCGGCGGATGAGCGCATGAGCGTCAGCCCCTCGCTGCGCGGCTTTGGGATCCTCGTCCTGATCGCCGCCGTCGTCACGGCGCTCCAGATCGGCGCCGGGCTCGAGGTGATCCTCGTCTTCCTTCAGGTCCTCTTCCTGCTCGCGATCGCCTACGTCATCTTCATGCTCTGGCGGCGGCGGCGGGAGGAGATCGCGGAGTGGTCGCTCCGCTCCCGGCTCGTCTTCTACGGCGGTGCGGCGCTCGCCATCGCTGCCCTCGGCCTCGCCTTCTCGCCGTGGTTCCCGAACTCGGGGCTCGAGACGATCGTCTTCCTCGCGGCGCTCGTCGGCGGCGTCTTCGCCATGTGGCGCGTCTGGCGCGACGAGCACACGTACGGCTACTAGCGGCGCCGCCGGCGGCGCTAGCCGCGCGCGGCGACGCGCGCCGAAGCGCCGTCGAGCGAGTCCAAGATCTCCCGGATCTCCAGCTGCGTTCCCACGAAGATGGGCGTGTCGCGCTCGGTGTAGCGGCTCGCCTCCGTCTCGCGCAGCGTCTTCATGAGCTGGAGGAAGTCCGACGGCGCCTCGCACTCGAACGCCGTCATGAACTCCTGATCGTCGATCCCGAAGGAGTAGGTGGTGTGGTTCGTGATCGTGACGAAGCGGCTGCCGACGGCTGCGTGCTCCTGCATGGCGCGCCGGCGGTCGTCCATGGGGAGCGCGTACCACTCTCGCTTCTTCACGAACGGGTAGACCACGAGGTACGGCGCCCCGCGCGGGACGACCCGCCGCGGCCGCTTGCCTTTCTGCTCGAAGTACTGGGACGGCTCGGACGCCGCCAGGTACGAGTAGGGGGTCGAGAGCCAGCCGGCGAACGGCGTGCCGTTCAGCGCCGTGCCGAGCTCGCGTAGGTCGTCGT
>JAICGP010000072.1 GCA_025923055.1 Thermoleophilia bacterium | reverse complement strand
GAGCGGGCGGCCGCACGGGGCGAGTACATGCTCGCGCGCCTGCGCGAGCTGCAGGCCGAGCACGAGGCGGTCGGCGACGTCCGGGGCCGCGGGCTGCTCGTCGGCCTCGAGCTCGTGCGTGACCGCGAGACGCGCGAGCCGGCCGACGCGCTGGGTGCAGAGGTGACGCGCGAGTGCTTCGAGCGCGGCCTCTCCATGAACATCGTCCGCGCCGGGACGAACGCGAACTGCTTCCGCATCGCCCCGCCGTTGACCGTCACGGAGGAGGAGATCGACCTCGCGGTCGAGATCATGGACGCCGCGCTGCGGTCGGTGCGCGAGCCGGCGGCCGCTTGAAAGTCCGGCCGATCCGCGACCGCGGGTAGCGTATGACTCGAAAGCACGTCTCCGGACCCTCGAGGGAAGGACGCTGCGGATGGGATCCAGCTCGAAGCGACAGACGACGATGGCGAAGATGGCGCGCGAGCGCAGGCTGCAGGAGAAGCGCCAGCGCAAGCAGGAGAAGAAGGAAGCCCGGAAGCTGGCGGCCGCTGAGGGTCGGGCTCCGGAGGGGGGCGAGGACACAGCTCCGGCCGAGACACCCGAGGACGAGGTTACGTCGTAGTCCGGTGGGGCGGCTCGCGCCGCCCGCAAGTGCGCCGCGGCTAGCGGCAGCCCACGGCGGCGCCGGGCCTGGACACGGCCGCGCTGCAGGACGGAGTCAGTGGTGCGGCGCCGGCGGCGCCTTCGGCGTCGCCTCGGTGTCGTGCGCGAGGGCGTCCGCGACGCGGGCGATTCCGCGCGTGAGGGCCGGCCGCTCTTCGATGTTCAGCGTGTCGGCGACCTGCTCGAGGCGCATGTGGTAGAGGAGGGTGACCACGAAGACGGCGACGACGCCGGCTCCGACGGCGAACCAGCGCTGCGCGAGCGTCGCGCCGCCCCAGCCCATGGCGATCGACGAGCCCGCGATCGTGAAGAAGAGGAGCGTCACGGAGAACAGCCGGAGCTGGTCGGGATCGAAGATGCTGTAGTACGGGCGGATCCGGCTCCGTCGCAGGTGCCCGTCGGGGGCGACCGCGTACTTCGTGCGGCCGCGCCAGACGGACGCCTCCCACGCGAGCGAGCCGTCGCCCTCGATGTCGAGGCGCTTCTCGATCTTGAGTAGGAAGCTGCCTGCTCGCAGCATCCGCATCACCTCGGAGAACCAGATGATCAACGTCATGTACGCGAGCAGCGGCAGGAAGACGACGAGGACGTCGTCGCGGAAGGCGTCCTCTGCGCCGACGAAGGCCGCCCCCGTGACGAGGCCGAGGGTGGCCGTGCCGAAGCTGAGGATCTGGAGCTGCGCGGCGAGCGTGCCGTTGATCTCGCCGCGGAGGAAGTCGTACTCCTTGACGAGCGTCGCCTTGTCGACCCGGCTTCGCCGCTTGCTGTAGAAGCGGATCGCCTCGTCGACTGTGCGGAAGCGGGGCGTGCTCTCGAACGACCTGTCGTTCTGGCTCATGACGGCGACTCCAGCGCTGCTCGCGTTGCTCCCGGCGGAGCTTGTGCAGATTCTCTCAAGGCGGCGCTGCGGTGTAAAGATCAGTCCAGGAAGCGCGCCGCCTGAACCCGGTGCTCGGCGGCGATCTCGCGCTCGTCGGCACGCGCCAGCCGCCCGTCCAGCACCGCCGCTTCGCCGCCCACGTAGACCCGGTCGGCTCGATGCGGGCCCGAGAGCACGAGCGCCGCCACGGGGTCGTCGGCGCCGCCGAACTCGAGCCCGTCCAGGCGCCAGACCGCGAAGTCGGCGCACTTGCCGCGCTCGAGGGAGCCGAGATCCTTGCGCCCGAGCACCTGGGCGCCGCCGCGCGTTCCGAGCCAGAGCGCTTCGCGCACGGTCATCGCCTCGGGACCGTCGCGGCCGCGGGCGACGAGCAGGGCCTGCTTGACGTCGGCGACCAGGTCGCTCCGCTCGTTCGACGCGGAGCCGTCGACGCCCAGCCCGACCGGCACGCCGGCGTCGATCATCGCGCGCACCGGCGCCACGCCTGCGCCGAGCCGCAGGTTCGAGGTCGGGCAGTGTGCGACGCCGGTTCCGGCCGAGCCGAACGCCTGCACGTCGGCCGCGGAGAGGTGGACGCAGTGCGCGCACCAGACATCGCTCGCCAGCCAGCCGAGCTGCTCGAGGTATTCGACCGGCCGGCACCCGAAGAGCCCCTTGCAGTACTCCTCCTCCTCGACCGTCTCGGCCAGGTGGGTATGCAGGCGCAGGTCGAGCTTCCGGGCGAGCGCGGCCGACTCGGTCATCAGCCGCTTCGACACCGAGAAGGGCGAGCACGGCGCGACGGCGATCTGCGTCCACGCCCCGGCGCCCTCCTCGTGCAGGGAGTGGAGGCCCTCGGTATCGGCCAGCACCGCGTCCAGGTCCTCGACGAGGTCGTCGGGGGGAAGACCGCCCTGCGACTCGCCCACGTCCATCGAGCCGCGCGAGGCGACGAGGCGGACGCCGAGCCCCCGTGCCGCCTCGATCTCGGCCTCGACCAGGCCCGCGCGTCCCGGCGGGAAGACGTAGTGGTGGTCGAAGACCGTCGTGCAGCCGGCGAGGACGAGCTCGGCGAGGCCCGTGCGCGCGGCCGCGTACTCGGCGTCGGCGTCGACGCGCGCCCAGACCGGATAGAGCGCCTTCAGCCAGGAGAAGAGATCGGCGTCCTGGGCGCGTGTGCGCGTGAGCGTCTGGTACAGGTGGTGGTGCGTGTTGACGAGCCCCGGTGTCACGAGGGCGCCGCCGAGGTTCTCGAAGTGCTCTGCGAAGGGGGGCGCGCCCTGGCCGACCTCGACCACGAAGCCGTCCTCCGCCAGGATCCAGGCGCCGTCGATCTCGGTGCCGGCGTCGTCCATCGTCACGACGTAGGCGTTCGAGAAGAGCGTCCGCACGGCGCGTAATCTCTCACGCGGTGACGACCGACGCGCCGCTCCGGCGAGACGTCCGCCTGCTCGGCAACCTGCTCGGCCGCGTCATGGTGGAGCAGGACGGCGAGGAGCTCCTCGCCCGGGAGGAGGAGATCCGCCGGGTCTCACGGCGGGCCCGCGAGACCGGAGATCCCGAGGTGAGGACCGAGCTCGCCCGGGCCGTGGGCGCCCTCGACCTCGAGCAGCAGACGAAGATCCTGCGAGCGTTCACGCTCTACTTCCAGCTCGCCAACATCGCCGAGCAGCAGCATCGAGTGCGCCGGCGTCGCGACGTCGAGCGCGAGGACGGCGTGCCGAGGGAGTCGCTGGCCGAGGCGTTCCGGCGGCTTCGGGAGCAAGGTGTCCGCGACGACGCGGTCGCGGCCGCCGCCGGGCACGTCTCGCTCGAGCTCGTGCTCACGGCCCACCCGACCGAGGCGACGCGCCGCACGATCCTCCAGGCGCAGGCGCGGCTGGCGGCGCTGCTCGCCGAGCTCGACGCCGGCGAGGAAGTCGCCGGGCGCGCGGCGGAGGAGATCACCGTGCTCTGGCAGACCGACGAGGTGCGCCCGCAGCGCCCGCGCGTGGTCGACGAGGTGCGGCACGGCCTGTGGTTCTTCGAGCAGAGCCTCCTCGACGCGGCGGAGCAGCTCCTGGCCGCCTACCGCGAGGCCGTTCCGGGCGCTCCGCTCCCGCTCTCGTTCGGGAGCTGGATCGGCGGGGACATGGACGGGAACCCGCACGCGGGTCCGGAGACGATCCGCGAGGCGCTGGACCGCGCGCGGGCCCTCGCGCTCGCCCGCTACCGTGCCGAGGTCCGGCAGCTGGCCGCCGCGCTCGGCCTGACGACGACGCTCGTCGCCGTCTCGGAGGAGCTCCTCGACTCGATCGCCGCCGACGAGCACGATCTGCCCGGGTACGCGGCCGAGATCGGCGAGCAGAACCGCGACGAGCCCTACCGACGCAAGCTCTCCTTCGTCTGGTGGCGGCTCGGCAACGGCGGCTACGAGCGGGTCGAGGAGCTCGAGGCCGACCTCGAGGTCGTCGACCGGAGCCTGCGCGCGCACGGCGGCGGGCGGATCGCCGAGGGCCGCCTCGCCCGCCTGCGCCGCCGGGTCGAGCTCTTCGGCTTCCACGTGGCCAAGCTCGACGTCCGCTTCCACGCCAAGGAGCTCGCGGAGGGGACGCCGCGAGTGCGGGAGGCGCTCCACGCCGTCGCCCAGGCGCAGACGCGCGTCGGGGAGCGCGCGGTGGACACGGTGATCGTCTCCGGGACGGAGGCGGCGGAGGACGTCGTCCGGGTCGTCGAGCTCGCCGCGGAGGCGGGCGCGCGCGTCGCGCCGGTGCCGCTCTTCGAGACGATCCGCGACCTCCGCGCCGCGCCGGACGTCGTCGGAGCGCTGCTGGACGAGCCGCGGGTCGCCCGGGCGGTCGAGGAGCGCGGACGCCGGCTCGAGGTCATGGTCGGCTACTCCGACTCGGGCAAGGACGGCGGCTACCTGACGGCGCAGTGGGAGATCTTTCGCGCCCAGGAGCGGCTGGCGAGCCTTGCCGCCGCGCGGGAGCTCGAGCTGACGATCTTCCACGGCCGCGGCGGCAGCACGGGGCGCGGCGGCGGCCCCACCCACGCGGCGATCCTCGCCCAGCCGGCCGGCCATCCGGCCGGGCGCCTGAAGCTGACCGAGCAGGGCGAGACGGTCTCCTTCAAGTACGGGCTTCCGGGGCTCGCCTACCGCAACCTGGAGGCTGCCCTCGCGGCGACGCTCCTCTCGGCGTTCCCCGAGGCGGCGGGCTCACGGCCGCCGGAGGGTGCGCGGGAGACACTGGAGCAGCTCTCGGCGTCCGCCTTCGTCGCCTACCGCGGGCTGGTCTGGGAGGACGAGCGCTTCCCGGAGTTCTTCCGCGCCTTCACGCCGATCGAGGAGCTCGCGCTCTTCGAGATCGGCTCGAGGCCCGCGCGCCGCCCGGAGGGCGACGAGCTCCTGAGCTCGCTCCGCGCCATCCCGTGGATCTTCGCCTGGACTCAGAACCGCTGCATCCTCCCGGCCTGGTACGGCTGCGGCGCTGCGTTCGCGGGCGCCGATCTGGGCGAGCTCCGTCGCCTCTACCGCAGCTGGGCCTTCTTCCGCACGCTCGTGGAGAACCTCGAGATGACGCTTGCCAAGTCGAGCCTCGAGATCGCCGCCGGCTACCTCGACCTGGTCGAGGAGGCGAGCCTCTACGAGCCGATCCGGGCTGAGCACGAGCGCACCGTCGAGTCGGTGCTCGCGATCGTCGAAGCGCGCGAGCTGCTCGACCGCCATCCGGTGATCCAGCGCTCGATCCGGCTCCGGAACCCCTACGTCGACCCGATGAACGCCATCCAGGTCGAGCTCCTGCGCCGCTGGCGCGAGACGGGCGACGAGGAGGTCAAGCGCCCGCTCCTCCGCTCCGTCGCCGGGATCGCCGCGGCGCTGCGGAACACCGGCTGAGCCCTACCAGCGGGCGAGCGCGGCGGCCACGTCCTCGAGGCTGGCGAGCGAGTGGCCGGCGGCGAAGTGGTCGACGTGCGGCAGCGCCGCCCGCATTCCGCGGGCGAGCGGCTCGTAGGCCGGGTCCTCCTTGAGCGGGTTGAGCCAGACGACCCGGTGGGCGAGGCGGTGGAGCCGCGCCATCTGCTCGGCAAGGACGTCGGGGTCGCCCACCTCGAGCCCGTCCGAGCAGAGCACGACGACTGCCCCGCGGGCGAGCCCGCCGTGGCCGTGCTCGTCCAGGAAGCGCTTCAGCGAGTCGCCGATCCGCGTCCCGCCGTCCCAGTCGACCACCTCGGCTGCGGCCCTGCGCAGCGCCTCGTCCGGATCTGAGCCTTCGAGGGCGCGTGTCACCCGCGTCAGCCGCGTGCCGAAGCAGAACGCCTCCCAGCGCCGGTCGGAGCGGAGCGCCGCGTGGGCGAACATGACGAGCGCGCGCGAGTACGCGTCCATCGACCCCGAGACGTCGAGGAGGAGGATCAGGCGCCGCGTCCGCCGCCGCCTCCGTCGCCACGCGCGCTCCACGGGCTCGCCGCCCGTGCGGAACGAGCGCCGGAGCGTTCGCCGCAGGTCCGGCCGGCCGGCCCGTGCCGCCTCCCGCCGCCGCGTCCGCCGCCGCGGCATCGACCAGTCGACGCGGGCCATGAGCTCGGCGAGCTGCGAGAGCTCCTCCCTGGAGCAGCGCGAGAAGCTCTTCTCCCGCAGGAGCTCGGCCCGGCTCGCGAGCCCGACCTCGCGCTCGGCCTCGGCTTCGATCCTGATCCTGACCGGCGGGCCGGGCGAGGCCTCCGGAGGCCCGAAGAAGCGCGCGAAGAGCGCGTCGTAGAGCGGGATCTCCTCGGGGCGGGCGAGGAGCGTCGCCCGCCCTGCCCAGTAGAGCTCGCCCGGCGGGAGGAGCGCGGCGGCCCGGGCGAGCTGCGCCACGCGGTCGGTCCCGACGCCGAGCCCGGCGGCGCGCAGCTCGCGGCCGAAGCGGACGATCGTCTCGGTCGGGTCGGAGGTGGACGTATGCGAAGCCATCCGGCCCGCATTGTCGCCGCTCCGCGCCCAGCCGCGCCCAGGGCGCCATGTGTTCCACGCGCACAAGTGCGTTCGGCCAGGATCGAAGCCGGGAAAGGGCTGCCTCCGGCGCGAGGCCTTCGTGCTCGTGAAACACAAGCGTCCGTCGCGACGGGGCTCAGCCGCCCCGGCCGGGAGGGCGGGCGCGATGGAGGGCGACCGGTTCCGCCACCCCCTTGAGCGCCACCGGGTGCAGCGCGTCGAACGTCCCGTTCGCGAGCGCGGCGCGGACGGCCTCCGTGACGAGCACCTCACCGGGGCGCGCGTAGTCGGCGACGCGCGCGGCCAGGTTCACCGTGCGGCCGTAGTAGTCGCCGTCGCGGAAGACGACCGGCCCGGCGGCGACGCCGACGCGCGAGGGCGGCAGGCCGACCTCGGGGGTCCGGTCGACGAGGACGAGCCCGGCGGCGACCGCTCCGGCGGGGTCGGGAAAGTGGAACATGACGCCGTCGCCGAGCCACTTGACCGCCCGGCCGCCGTGCTCGCCCGCGGCCGCCTCGACGACCTCCGTGAGCCGCGCCGCGAGCTCGGCGGCCGCCTCGTCGCCGTGCGCGTCCGTGAGCGCCGTGAAGCCGGTCAGGTCGAGGAAGGCGATCGCGGGCGGACGGGCGCTCGCGGCGGGCCGAACTCCGGCCGCGGCCAGCCCCTCCTCGGTCCCCTCGACGGAGAGCTCGAAGATACGGCTCTCCACGTGCCGCCGGTGCAGCCAGGCGACGAGCGCCTCGGCCGTCGCCAGCACCCGGGTGGCGGCCTCGCCGACGAGGCGGCTCCGCTCGGCCGGCGTGAGCGGCGCCTCGACGAGGCGGAGCGTCACGGCCGAGTGGAAGAGCGCGGTCGCGGAGTCGGCGACGCGGCGCGTCGCCTCGCCGTAGGCGCGCGCGAAGCGGAGGATCTCCCCGTCGGAGAGCTCGCGCAGGTCGGTGAGGAGGCGGGGGAGGACCTCGGCGTCGTCGGCGCGGAGCCGCGAGCCGGCGTCCGGCCGGGGAAGGCCGAGCGCGCCGACGAGGCGGAGGACGAAGTCGAGGTCGCGCCCGTGGTCCGCCGCGAGCTCCGCGTAGGTGGTCGCCGTGAGCGGGAAGGACACGGCGAGGACGACGTCGACGTTCGAGTAGTCGAGCGCGCCGGCCTCGATCCCGCGGACGATCTCCTCGACCGTGATGCCCGAGCGCTCGAACGCCTCGGCGAGCCTGATGCGGGGCACGTCGCCCGCCCGGAAGCGCCCGTCCTCGGGGGTGAGGTAGCCCGCCTCGACGAGGCGCTCGACCCGCTCCTCCTCGCAGCCCGCTCGGTCGGCCAGCTCCCTCGCCGTCAGCATCCCGCGCCTCTAGCCGGCGACCTCCGGCCAGGCGGCCTCGACGCGGCGCAGGTCCTCGCGGTTCTTCACCGCGGCGCCCAGCGTCTCGCGCGCCGGGTCGCCGTCGACGGACGACGCGCCCAGGAGCGACAGCGCCGCCGCCCAGTCGATCGCCTCAGCGGCGCCGGGGCGCTTGACGAGGTCGAGCGCCCGCAGGCGCGCGACCGTCTCGGCGACCGAGCGCGCGAGCGGCTCCTCGACGCCCGGCGCGCGCAGGCGGATGATCTCCGCCTCCCGCTCGACATCCGGGAAGTCGATCCAGTGGTAGAGGCACCGGCGCTTGAGCGCATCGTGGAGCTCGCGCGTCCGGTTCGACGTCACGACGACGACCGGCGGTTCCTCCGCCGCGATCGTTCCCAGCTCCGGCACGGTGACGGTGAAGTCCGAGAGCACCTCGAGCAGGAACGCCTCGAACTCGTCGTCCGCGCGGTCGAGCTCGTCGACGAGGAGCACCGCGCCGGCGCCCGCACGGAGCGCCCGCAGCAGAGGCCGCTCGAGCAGGAAGTCGGCGCCGTAGAGCTCGGAGACGCGCTGCTCGACGGCCACCTCGCCCTCCTGAAGCGCCCGCGCGTAGAGGAGCTGGCGCGCGTAGTCCCACTCGTAGAGGGCCTGCGAGGAGTCGATGCCCTCGTAGCACTGGAGCCTGATCAGCTCGGCGCCGAGGATGCGCGCGAGCGTCTTCCCGACCTCCGTCTTCCCGACGCCCGCCTCGCCCTCGAGGAGCAGCGGCCGGCCCATCGCGACGGCGAGGAAGATCGCCGTCGCGAGACCGCGGTCGGGGAGGTAGGACTCGCCGCGGAGGGCCGCCTCGACGTCTGACACAGATCCGAAGCGCATGCCGCAAGCGTACGGGATGGTTGACGTGACAACGACGCCGGGCAGGGCGTATTGTCGTCCGGACGGCACCGGAAGGAGGCGACCGCATGTACCCGGCGACCTTCGAGTACCACGCTCCGGCGAGTGTCGAGGAGGCGATCTCGCTCCTGGAGCGCTACGGCGACGAGGCGAAGCTCCTCGCCGGCGGGCAGAGTCTCATCCCGCTGATGAAGCTCCGCTTCGCCTCTCCGCGCGCGCTCGTCGACGTGAACCGCATCGAGGGGCTCGACTCGATCGGCGAGGACGACGGGCACCTGGCGATCGGCGCGCTCGTGCGCCACAAGGACTGCGAGCGGTCGGAGGCCCTGCGCGGGCGCTACGGCGTCCTCGGCGACGCCGCGCCGCAGATCTCCGACCCGATCGTCCGCAATCTGGGCACCGTCGCGGGCTCGCTCGCGCACGCCGACCCGCAGGGCGACTGGGGCTCCGCGCTCCTCGCCGCCGGCGCCCACGTGGAGGCCGTCGGCCCGGGCGGGACGCGGACGATCGAGCTCGACGAGCTCTTCCAGGGCCCGTTCACGACCTGCCTCGAGCCGACGGAGGTCGTCACTTCCGTCCGCGTTCCCGACCCCGGCCCCCGCGCCGGCGGGACGTACCTGAAGCTCGAGCGCAAGGTGGGGGACTTCGCCACGGTCGGCGTCGCCGTCCACGTTTCCCTCGACAACGGCACGGTGCGGCGCGCCGGGATCGCGCTCACCGCGGTCGGCCCGCGCAACCTGCGCGCGCGCACGGCGGAGGAGGCACTTGCCGGCGCGACGCTCGACGACGACACAATCCGGGAGGCGGCGGAGCTCGCCGCCGAGGCCGCGCAGCCGCGCTCGGACCACCGCGGCAGCGCCGACTACAAGCGCAACGTCGTCCGGGTCTTCACGGAGCGGGGGCTCCGGAAGGCCGCCGAGACGGCGCAGGCGGCGTAGGAGGGAGGAGCGATGACCGACACCGCAGTCGAGAGTGGGGTGCTCACGCGCACGCTCACCGTCAGCGTCAACGGGACCGGACGCTCGGCGGAGGTGGAGAACCGGCTCCTGCTCGTCCACTTCCTCCGCGAGACGCTCGGTCTCACCGGCACGCACGTCGGCTGCGATACCACGAGCTGCGGCGCGTGCACCGTCCTCCTGGACGGAGTGCCCGTGAAGTCCTGCACCGTGCTCGCCGTGGGCGTCGAGGGGCGCGAGATCACGACCGTCGAGGGCCTCGCCGGCGCCGGAGGGCTGAGCCCCGTGCAGGAGGGCTTCCACCAGGAGCACGGGCTCCAGTGCGGCTTCTGCACGCCCGGGATGATGCTCGCGTCGACGGCGCTCCTGGCGGAGAACCCGGACCCCAGCGAGGAGGAGATCCGCTGGGCGCTGAGCGGCAACATCTGCCGCTGCACCGGCTACCAGAACATCGTCAAGGCGGTGCAGTACGCCGCAGCGAAGATGAAGGAGGAGCACTAGATGGCGGCCACCGAGGAGATCCGCGGCATCGGCCACTCCGTCAAGCGCCTCGAGGACGCCCGCTTCCTCCAGGGGCGGGGCCAGTACTTCGACGATCTGACGCTGCCGGGCATGCTCCACCTCGAGTTCCTGCGCAGCCCGTTCGCGCACGCGCGCATCACCTCGATCGACACCTCGCGGGCGGAGGCGCACCCGGGCGTCGTGGCCGTCGTCACCGGCGAGCTACTCGCCCAGCACAACCTCGCCTGGATGCCGACCCTCTCCGGCGACACGCAGGCGGTGCTCGCCACCGACAAGGTGCGCTTCCAGGGGCAGGAGGTCGCCGCCGTCGTCGCGGAGACGGCGTACATCGCCAAGGACGCCGTCGAGCTGATCGACGTCGACTACGAGCCGCTCGAGGCGATCATCTCGCCCCAGCAGGCCCTCGCCGAGGGGGCGGCGGTGATCCGCGACGAGAAGGAGGGGCAGGAGGGCAACCACATCTACCACTGGGAGGCCGGCGACAGGGAGGCGACCGAGCGCGCCTTCGCCGAGGCCGATCGCGTGGTCGAGCTGGACACCTTCTACCCCCGCTGCCATCCGGCGCCGCTCGAGTGCTGCGGCTGCATCGCCGACGTCAACCCGGCGACCGGCAAGGCCACGATCTACATGACGTCGCAGGCGCCGCACGCCCACCGGACGCTCTTCGCGCTCGTCGCCGGCCTGCCGGAGCACAAGATCCGCATCGTCTCCCCGGATCTGGGCGGCGGCTTCGGCAACAAGGTGCCGATCTACCCGGGCTACGTGTGCGCGACCGCCGCGTCGCTCCTGCTCGGGCGGCCCGTGAAGTGGGTCGAGGACCGGACGGGGAATCTCATCTCGACGGGCTTCGCCCGCGACTACCACATGCACGGCGAGCTGGCGCTCAAGGGCGACCGCATGGTCGGCCTGCGCGTGAAGATGCTCTCGGACAACGGCGCCTTCTTCGCCGACGCCCAGCCGACGAAGTGCAAGGCCGGGCTCTTCCACATCGTCACCGGCTCCTACGACATCCCGGCGGCGCACGTGGAGACCGACGGCGCGTACACGAACAAGGCGCCGGGCGGGGTGGCGTACCGTTGCTCGTTCCGCGTCACCGAGGCGTCGTACCTGATCGAGCGCCTCGTGCAGACGGCGGCCTACGAGCTGGGTGTCGACCCCGCCGAGTTCCGCCGGACGAACTTCGTCAAGCCCGAGCAGTTCCCGTACACGTCGGCGACCGGGTTCGAGTACGACTCCGGCGACTACGCCGCCGCGCTCGACCGGGCGCTCGAGAACCTCGGCTACGAGGACCTGCAGCGTGAGCAGGCCGAGGCGCGCGAGCAGGGGAGGCTGCTCGGGATCGGGATCGCCTCGTTCACCGAGGTGCTCGGGGCGGGGAAGGGGAAGGACTACGACATCGCGGGCCTGCGCATGAACGACGGCGCCGAGCTGCGAATCCACCCGACCGGCAAGGCGGTCCTGAAGCTCAGCGTCAAGTCGCAGGGCCAGGGGCACGAGACGACCTTCGCGCAGATCGTCGCCGAGGAGCTCGGCCTCCAGCCCGAGGACGTCGAGGTGCAGGAGGGCGACACCGACCACACGCCGTACGGGCTCGGGACGTACGCGAGCCGCTCGACGCCCGTGTCCGGGGCCGCGACGGCGATGGTGGCGCGCAAGATCCGGGAGAAGGCGAAGGCGATCGCGGCGCACCTGCTCGAGGCCTCGCCCGACGACCTCGAGTGGGAGGCCGGTCGCTTCAGCGTCAAGGGCGCGCCGGAGAGGTCGAAGACGATCCAGGACGTGGCCTTCGCGGCGTACACCGACATCCCCGAGGGGATGGAGGGTGGGCTGGAGGGCGTCCACTACTACGACCCGCCCAACATGACGTTCCCGTTCGGGACGTACGCGGTCGTCGTCGAG
>JAICGP010000071.1 GCA_025923055.1 Thermoleophilia bacterium | reverse complement strand
GTGGGGGGGGGGGCGGTCTCCGCGTGGCTGCCCCACACCCCCCCGGGGGCCCCCCCCGCCTGCCCGCCGGCCCCGCCCCCCGCCCCCCCCCCCACGGCCGAGGGCGGGCCTGCTACTCCACGAGCTCGTAGCTCCCGTCTTCCGCGACCTGGAAGATGAAGAAGGTCGCGTCCTGGATGTCGCCGTCCTCGTCGAAGGCGATCGGCTGTCCGAGGATCGACTCCTCGAGGTTGGTCTCGGGCATCTGCTCGAGGATGGCCTCGCGGGTCGGCTCCTCGCCGCCCTCGCAGACGGCCGTGGCCGCCTCCATGACGACGGTCGTCGCCGCGTACGTCGGCGGTCCGAAGGTGCCGAAGTCGCCGTACTCCTCCTCGAAGGCCGCGGCGAGCTCCTGGATCTGCGGGTCGTCGAGCCCGGTGATGTCGGGAGCGAACGACGAGACGTAGGACCCGGCGATCGAGAAGTCGTCGGGCGAGAAGAGCCCGTCCGACCCGAAGATGACGGCGTCCTTGCCCTGCTCGGCCATCTGGTTGCCGAAGAGCTGGGCGTTCGCGGCCACCTGCCAGGGCAGGAAGACGACGTCGGTGTCGTCGGAGACGCCGGAGACGAGCGCGGAGAAGTCCGTCTGGTCCTGGCTCACCGACTCACGCGAGACCGTGACGCCGGCCTCCTCGAGAGCGTCGCTCGTCGAGTCGGCGAGTCCCGTCGAGTAGGAGCTCTGGTCGTCGATGATGAGGACGTTCTGCGCCCCGAGCTCCTCGGCCATGTACGCCGCGTCCGTGGGACCCTGGTCGGCGTCCGTCGGGACGACCCGGAAGAAGGTCTCGAAGTCTTCCGTCAGGTTCGTCGCCGTCGCCGACGGGGAGATGAAGGCGATGCCGGCGTTCCCGTAGATGGAGCCGACCGCCTCGACCTCCTGGCTCCCGGCCGGGCCGACGACCGCGACGATGTCGCTGTTGGAGACGAACTGCGGCGCTACCGTCGCCGCCTGTGCGGGATCGAGCTGCGTGTCGCCCTCGACGAGCGAGAACGTCGTGCCCCGCTCCTCGTTGAACTGGTCGACGGCGAAATTCGCCCAGTTGAGCTGTTCCTGGCCGATCGCGGCGACGTCGCCGGTGAACGGGCCCATGATGCCGATCGCGGCCGTGCAGTCGACCGCCTCGGCCTCGCCGGTGTCGCCGGCCGCGGTGTCCTGCGCCGCCGGCTCGCCGTCCTCGTCGTCGTCGTCGCCGCCGCAGCTCGACGCCACCAGTGCGAGCGCCGCGACGAGGGCGAGCAGAAGCCAAAGGCTGGACTTCTTCATGCGCTTTCCTCCTCTTCTTGGGCCTCAGGGACGTTGTACGCCATCGAGGGGTCGCCGGCCGGATGGAAGACGCCGAGGACCCGAAGCGTCCCCTGGCCGACGTTCTCGAGGATGTGCGGCTCCTGCGCGGGGAAGTGGATGCACGAGCCCGGCCGCACGGTCGAGCTCTCGCCGCCCATGTGGAGCACGCCCTCTCCCTCGAGGATGTACGCCACCTCCTCGTACGTGTGGTAGTGCGGCTTCGCCCGGCCGGGAGGAATCGAGCCGACGAACTGCGTGACCGTCCGGCAGCCGACCTCCTCGTTCGCGACGTAGCGGAACTCGCGGTCCTTCCCCGCCGGATGGGCCTGCTGCTCCGCGAGTCGCACGGCCACGGGCGCCGCCCGCTCGCGCTTCCCGTTCGCGGGCTCGAGCCCGAGCACCGAGACGACGACGAGCTCGTCCGGCCCCTCGTTCTCGACCTCGTAGCGCTCGCCGGGCGGCACGAAGACGCCGGTCTCCGGCGCGAGCGCGTGCTCGGAGCCGGCGAGGCGCAGCGTCCCGGTGCCCGCGACGGCGAAGAGCAGCTCCTCCCGCGGGCCGCCGCCCTGCGGCCGCGACCGGCCCGGGGCGAAGCGGACGACTCGCTGCTCGAGCGCCTCGCAGCCGAAGGCGGGGCCGATCGTCACGCGCGTCGTGGCGGTGTCGCCGTCGACCCGGCGCGCCTCTGCGGCGGCCTCGTCGGTGACGTGGCGGCCCATCGTCCTAGGGCCTAAGCGCCGAGCGGCCGTCGGCATGAGCGGAGTTACAGGGGGGCATGGCCTCTCTTCTTCAGACGGTGTCCGGCGGGAGTGGTTTGACGCCTGCCCGTCACTCCCGCGAGCCGACCATACAACGCCACGGCGCCCGAATCGACCTCGAGCGCGAGCGCCGACGGCGGCGCGCAGCCGTTTGACCTCGGCCCGAGAGCGTTGGTTAGGATCGACCGCGATGCTGCTGAGCGAAGTCGGGTACGCTCGTCCCGCAGCCGTCGAGGAGGCAGTGCGCCTGCTCGCGGAGCACGACGGCGCCCGCCCGCTGGCAGGCGGCCAGACGATCCTGAACGTCATGAAGGCGCGGGCTGCGGCGCCCGACGTCCTCGTCGACCTCGCCGACCTCGAGGAGCTCCGCGCGATCGCCTCCACGGACGACGGCGGGCTCGTGATCGGGGCGATGGTGACCTCGGCCGAGCTCGTCACCTCGTCCGACGTGAAGGCGGCGCGCCCCGTGCTGGGCGACGTCGCCGCGCAGATCGCCGACGTCCAGGTGCGCAACCGGGGCACGATCGGCGGGAACGTCTGCTCGAACGATCCCACGAACCACCTGCCGCCCGTGCTCGTCGCCGTCGGCGCGACGATGACGATCGCCGGGGCGGACGGGGAGCGCGACGTGCCGGCCGAGGAGTTCTTCCTCGGCGTCTACATGACCGCCGTCGGCCTGGGCGAGCTCCTGACGCGAATCACGCTCCCGCCGCTCGCGGGGGCGCGGGACGGCTTCAGCTCGGTCACGATCGGGGCCGACGGGACGTGCATCGTGAACGCTGCCGCGACGGTGAGCGGCGACGAGGCGCGCGTCGTGCTCGGCTGCGTCGCGGCGACCCCGGTCCTCCTGACCGCGCCGGCGGAGGACGACGCGGTGCGCGAGGCGGTGCACGGCGCCGGGCTCGAGCCTCCGTCGGACGTGCACGGCTCTGCGGACTACCGGCGCCACCTGGCCGAGGTCGTGGCCGCGCGCGCCGTCGCCGAGGCCGGAGGAGGAGGTTGATGGAGCCGGTCACGAGCAAGCGCGTCGCGGTCACGGTGAACGGCGCGCTGCACGAGCGCGACGTCGAGGCACGCCGCCTGCTCGTCCACTTCCTCCGCGACGAGCTCGACCTGACCGGGACGCACGTCGGCTGCGACACCGGAAACTGCGGCGCCTGCACCGTCATCGTGGACGCGAAGGCGGTCAAGTCCTGCATGCTGCTGGCCGTCCAGGTCGACGGCGCGACGATCGAGACGATCGAGTCGCTCGCCTCCGACGGCGGGCTCCATCCCCTCCAGCAGGCGTTCTCCGACCACCACGCGCTCCAGTGCGGCTACTGCACGCCGGGGATGCTGATGAGCGCGAAGCACCTGCTCGACCACAACGCCGAGCCGACCGAGAACGAGATCCGCCGCGCCATCCAGGGGAACATCTGCCGCTGCACGGGCTACGTGAACATCGTCGAGGCGATCGCGGCGGCCGCGAAGGGAGAGGTGAGCGCGTGAGCGAGACGACTGCGACGACCGCCGCGCCCGAGCAGGTCGAGGCTCCTCAGAAGGGCTTCGCCGGCCAGAGCATCCCGCGGAAGGAGGACAAGCGCCTCGTCCAGGGCGAGGGCGTCTTCTTCGACGACGTCAAGCGCCACGGCATGGGTTACGTCCACTTCGTCCGCTCGCCCTACGCCCACGCGGGGATCGTCTCGATCGACGTCTCGGCCGCCGAGGCGGTCGAGGGCGTCTACGGGACCCTGATCGGCGAGGAGGTGGCGGCGCAGACGGATCCGTTCTTCGAGATGTCCACGCCGCCCGGGAACGAGATCCGCGACTACGCGCTCGCGGTCGGCAAGGTGCGCTTCGCGGGCGAGCCCGTGGCGGCCGTCGTGGCCGAGACGCGCGAGCTCGCGCGCGACGCCGCGGAGCTCGTCGAGGTCGAGTACGAGCCGCTCGAGCCCGTCCTCGATGCCGTCGCCGCCGTCGAGCCCGACGCTGCCGTCCTGCACGACGAGGCGGGGTCGAACGTCGTCTGGTCGGGAACCTTCGACTGGGGCGACTACGACCAGGCGCTCGCCGAGGCCGACCGGGTCGTCAAGATCGACCGCCTCTACTTCCATCGCTTCTCGTCCACGCCGCTCGAGTGCGCCGGCGCGCTCGTCGAGTACGACCGCGGTACGGCCCAGTGGACCCTGCACTGCAACCACCAGATGCCGGGCATCGGGATCGTCTGGATGGCGCCGGCCCTTCGCGTCGGCAGCGACAAGCTGCGCATCGTCACGCAGGACATCGGCGGCGGCTTCGGCAACAAGATCACGCTGCATCCGTACTTCGTCGCGCTCTGCCTCCTCGCGCGAAAGCTCAACCGCCCCGTGCAGTGGACCGAGTGGCGCACCGACCAGCACACGGCGAACACGCACGGGAACGAGCGCACGTTCCTCGACGTCGAAGTGCCGGTGAAAGCGGACGGGACGATGCTCGGCTACAAGGTGCGAGCGTTCGACGACGCGGGCGCGTTCCCGCGCTACGAGCCGCTCGGCTGCATCATCTGGGCGCAGGTGACGCCCGGGTGCTACCGGTGGCGGCACGTCCGGGTGGACTTCACGCAGGCCTGCACGAACAAGTCGCCGACGGCGCCCAACCGCGGCTACTCGCGCATGCAGCAGCTCTGGTTCACCGAGCGCGTGATCGACCTCGTCGCGAGCGAGCTCGGGCTCGACCCCGTCGAAGTGCGCAAGCGCAACTACATCCGCTCCGACGAGATGCCGTACGAGACCCCGAACGGCTGCGTCTACGACTCGGGCGACTACGCGCGCTGCCTCGACATCGCGCTCGACCTCGTCGGCTACGAGAGGCTCGAGGAGCGCCGCAGGGACGCCGAGTCGCGCGGGAAGCTGCTCGGGCTCGGGATCGGCTCGACGCTGGACTCGGGGACGAACAACTTCGGCCAGTCGCAGCTCCTGAACCCGGAGCTCCAGTTCTCCGGCAACAACGAGGTCGCGAGCGTCAGGCTGGACATCTTCGGCGAGATCGTGGTCACGCTGGGGACGACGCCGCAGGGCCAGAGCCACGAGACCGTCGCCGCCCAGGTGGTGGCCGACCTGCTCGGCGTGACGCCCGACGACGTCCACGTCCGCGCCGGCCACGACAGCTACTGGAACTCGCACGCCGGCTTCTCGGGCACGTACGCGAGCCAGTTCGCGGTGACGGGCCTCGAGGCGGTGAAGGGCGCGACGCTCGCCCTCGCCGACCAGATCCGGCGGCTGGCGGCGGTGATCCTCGGCGCCGAGGGCCCGGACTCGATCGAGCTCGCGGAGGGCTTCGCGAAGGTGCGCGACAACCCCGAGGCGGCTCTGCCCTTCATGGCGTGCGGCGCGATCATCAACGTGAACAACGCCGGCCTGCCGCCCGAGCTCGACGACGTCACGCTCAACTGCCGCTACGTCTACCGGCCGCCGTTCCAGGTGCCGGACACGGAGCGGAAGTTCGGCAACCTGACGCTGACGTACGCGACCCAGATCCACGCGTGCGTCGTCGAGGTGGATCGCGAGACGGGCGTCTACGAGATCGTCGACTATGCGGCCGTGGACGACTGCGGCACGCGCATCCACCCGCAGATCGTCGAGGGCCAGGTGCACGGGGCGACGGCCCACGCGCTCGGCGCCGCCACGTTCGAGACGTTCCCGTACGACGAGAACGGCATGCTCCAGACGAGCAACTTCTACGACTACCACGTCCCGCACGCGCTCGACATGCCGCCCCTGAAGACCGGCTACATCGAGTCGCCGTCGCCCTTCAGCTCGCTGGGCACGAAGGGCATGGGGGAGGGCGGCGGCGCCGGCATCCACGCCGTGTGCGCCGCGCTGCAGGACGCGCTGCGGCCCCTCGGGAACCCGCTCGTGACCGAGAGCCACAATCCGTACCACCGGGTCTGGGAGCTCATGCGCGACCCGGAGGCGAGCCGCGCGGGCGTTGAGGTGGGGGCGGCCCGGTGAAGGTCGAGGGCACGCGCACCTATGCGGCGCCGCGCGACCGGGTCTGGGAGATCCTGAACGACCCGGCGGAGATGGCGGGGCTGATGCCGGGCGTCGAGAGCTTCGACGTCGTCGACGAGACGCACTGGAAGGCGAAGGTCAAGGTGCCGCTCGGCCTCGGCAGCCTGCGGATGAGCATCGACTTCGAGAAGTCCGAGTCGCGCCCGCCGGAGCACGCCCGCCTCGAGGCGAAGGGCAAGGGCGTGGGGGCGATCATGAGCATGGCGACCCAGTTCGACCTGAGCGAGGAGGGCGCGGGAACGGCCATGCGCTGGGAGGCGGACGTCCGTATCCTCGGCCAGGTGGCGAGCATGGGCCAGCGCGTCGTCCAGCCGATCGTCACCCAGCAGGTGAACAACGTGCTCACGGCGCTGGACCAGCGCGTCGCGGCGAAGAGCGCCGAGACCGGGACGGCGGCGGCCGCGTCGCCGCAGGAGGGCTCGAGCGGCGCCGAGGAGGGCATCCACCCGGGCTCGCCGGAGGCTTACTCCGACGATCCGGAAGGGCCGACGCACTCCGCGTAGCGCGTCCCGGCCGCGTCCCGAATGCCCCAGCCCTTCCGCATCGGCGTGATGCAGCTCACCATGGAGCCGCTCGCCGAGATGCTCGCCACCGCCGAGGTGATGGACCGCGTCGGCATGGACACCATCTGGCTCGCGGAGGCCTACCCCTGGTGGCGGAAGCACGGGATGGAGGCGCGGTCGTCGACGGTGACCTCGGCGCTGATCGCGGAGCGGACGAGCCGGATCGCCGTCGGCTGGGGGATCATCTCTCCCTTCACCCGGCACCCCGTCCAGGTGGCGATGGACGCCCGCGTCGTCCAGGAGGCCGCCGGCCCGGGGCGCTTCCTGCTCGGGTTCGGCACCTCGAAGATCTTCCTCAACAACGCCCGCATGCAGACGAAGCGGACGCTCGGACCCATGCGCGACGCGGTCGCGATCGCGCGCGGCGTCCTCGGGGGCGGTCTCTTCCAGTACGTCGGCGACACGTGGAGCGCCGCGGTGCCGCCGCTCTCCGAGGAGGCCGAGTCGCCTCGCGAGGTCCCGCCGGTCTACGTCGCTGCGACGGCGCCGAAGATGCAGGCGCTCGCGGGCGAGATCGCCGACGGGTGCCTGACGCCCTCGATCACGACCCCTGCGTTCGTCCGCTACACGCGCGAGAACGTGAAGGCCGACGTCGACATCGGCTGCACGATCGTCGCTTCGATCCACGAGTCGGACCGGGCCGCGGGGCGGGACGGCGCCCGCGAGATCGCCGCCATGTACCTGGCGAACAAGTTCCAGAACATCAAGGGCTCCGCCGACACGCTGCTCGAGCTCGCCGGGATCGAGATGGACGAGCTCGCGCCGGTCGCCGAGGCGATGGAGCGCGGCGGGCGCCTCGCGGCCAAGGAGCAGGTGACCGACTCGCTCCTCGACCGCTGCAAGCCGATCGCGGGCACGCCCGCCGACTGCATCGCCGCGATCGAGGAGTATCGCGAGGCCGGCTGCACCCACGTCATGCTCGAGCTGTGGGGCGACGATCGCCGCCGGCAGCTCGAGCTCTTCGGCGGGCACGTGCTCCCGCACGTCAGATGATCGACGAGCGCCGCCTCGTCGACCTCGCGCTCCGGCTCGTCTCGACGCCCTCGTTCACCGGCTCCGAGCAGGCCGCAGCGGAGCTGGTGCGCGACGAGGTCGCGCCGCTCGGCCTGCAGGTGCAGTGGCAGCAGATCGAGGACGGGCGGGCGAACGTGCTCGCCACCTGGCCGGGAGCCGGCGGCGGCCCGACGCTCATGTTCAACGGGCACCTCGACACCTCGTACTCGGGGCGCGAGCCCTGGCTGCAGGGCATTCCAGGCTTCCAGCCCGAGGGCTTCGAGCGGGACGGCCGCATCTACGGGCTCGGCATCTCGAACATGAAGGGCGCCCTCGCCGCCTACGTCGAGGCGGTGCGCGCGCTCATGGACGCCGGCGTGCGGCTGCGGGGCGACGTGGTGATCGCGGCGGTCGCCGGCGAGATCGAGAAGACGCAGGAGGGCGAGGCGCAGGGCGCGGAGTACCGCGGCTACGCGGCGGGATCGCGCCATCTCGTCGCCCACGGCGGCGCCGCCGACATGTGCGTCCTCGGCGAGCCGACCGAGAACAAGCTCGTGCTCGCCCACTTCGGGACGATCTGGATGCGGCTCACGACCCGCGGGCCGTTCGTCCACACGGCGTTCAGCTCCGGCCGCCTGGCGGAGAACTCGATCGTCCGGATGCAGGCTCTGCTCGGCGGCGTGCTCGAGTGGCTGCCGCAGTGGGAGGAGGAGATGAGCTACGGGGACGTGCGCGGCGTCGCGAACGTGGGAGCGATCCGGGGCGGGTTCGGCTGGCGGGTCTCGCGCACGCCGCACGAGACGCACGTCTACCTCGACCTGCGCGTCCCGCCGTCGGTGCCGATGGCCGAGGCGCGGCGGCGGGCGCTCGAATATGCGCGCGCCCTCGACGGCGTCGAGGCCGAGGTGTACGTGACGGCGCCGGGCGCCGAGATCGATCCCGGCCACCCGCTCGTCGGGGCGCTCGAGCAGGCGCACGCCGAGGTCTTCGGCGCCGCGCCCGAGCGCGACGTGACGCGCTGGTTCTCGGACGCCTCCGTGCTCTCGCGCTACGGGATCGCGACCGTGAACTACGGCGCGTCCAGCGGGCTGCCGGACGCCGAGCTCGGCGAGAATCTCGAGATCGACGGGCTCGTGAAGACGGCGGAGGTGTACGCGAGGGTGGCGCAGGCGATCTGCGGAGTGGCCGAATGAAACTGGTCACCTTCGACGAGCGCCGTGTCGGCCGGCTCGACGGCGACGAGATCGCCGTGCTCGACGTCGCCGACATGCGCACGTACTTCGAGCGCGGCGGCGCGGAGGAGACCGGCGAGCGGGTGGCGCTTGCCGACGTCCGCCTGCGCGCCCCGATCGTCCCCAAGAAGTTCTTCCACACGGCCGGAAACTTCCGCGAGCACGAGCACGAGTCGAAGCGCGTCGACTGGTCGCACGAGATCGCGCCGTGGATCGTCTTCTTCCAGAACGTCGACGCGATCGTCGGCCCCGACGAGCCGGTCGTCTACCCGGAGCACCTCACCGAGGAGCTCGACTACGAGCTCGAGCTCGCCGTCGTGATCCGCAAGCCGGGCAAGTGGTTCGGGCCCGACGAGGCGGCCGACTACATCGGCGGCTACGTCGTCTTCAACGACGTGACGGCCCGCGACATCCAGCGGCGGGAGATGCGGTCGGGCGTCTTCTCCTACTGCAAGGCGATCGACACGTTCTGCCCGCTCGGGCCCTGGATCGTGACGCCGGACGAGATCCCGGACCCGCACGACCTCGCCATGGAGCTCCGCGTCAACGGGGAGCCGCGCCAGGTCTCGCATTCGAGCCGCATGTCGGTGACCATTCCCGAGATCGTGGCGCACTACTCGGCGCTCGGGTACTCGGCCGGCGACGTGCTCTCGACCGGGACCGTCTCCGGCGTGGCCGGCTTCAGCGAGGACGCCGCCTCGCTCTACCTGCGCCCGGGCGACGTGATGGAGGGCGAGATCGAGGGAATCGGCGTCCTCCGTAACCCCGTCGTCTCGTGGCAGGAGGCGCACGGCGAGCCGGCGCCGCCGCGGGTCCGCTGGTGACGACCAAGGCCCGCGTGCCCCGTTCCATCACTCGCGTCTTGACGGGAGACCCACCTCCCGCCCCGTTGGCCCTGAGCCTATCCACGAAAAGCGCGCGCGTGGCCCGCCGATCTGCGCCGGAAGCGTGCCGATGAGCTGGCCGCTTGACGCGCCCAAGCTCGACCGCGTCCGGCGCCTCATGGCCGAGCAGGATCTCGACGCCCTCGTGGTCCGGGCGCCCGACAACGTCCTCTACCTGACGAACTACTGGTGCATGAAGGGCTACGACGTCGCCGTCTTCCCGCGCGAGGGCGACGCGACCCTGATCGCGCTCGAGCCGCAACGCGACGACGCGGAGCGCACGGCCTGGACGGACGCCATCCGCCTCTTCAAGGGGTACGACGAGCGCGACCCGCGCCCGCCGGCCGTGCGCGCCGTCGAGGTCGCCCAGGAGGTCGTGCGCCAGGGGGGCTACGAGCGGATCGGCCTGGAGCTCTCGCTCGGCACGCAGGCGTCCGACCGCATGGTCGGCGAGCCGACGACCTACACGCACGACTTCTTCCACGCGTTCGGCCCCGCCGTGGACGCCACGCCCCTCCTCGCCGCCGCGCGCGCCGTGAAGACCGAGCAGGAGGTCGAGCGCATGCGGCTCGCCAACGACCTCGCCACCCGCGCGATGGAGCACGTCCGGCGCGACCTCCGCGCGGGGATGAAGGAGAGCGAGGCGGGCGCGCTCTGGGAAGGCTTCGTCCACGGCGAGGGAACCGGCTACGAGGGAAAGGTGGAGCTGGCGCGCGGTTTCTCGCTCGTCTGGTCGGGGCCGGGAATCCGCACGTTCACGGCGACCGCCGACCGCCCCGTACAGGAGCGGGAGCCGACGCTCTTCGAGATCTGGGTCTGCGTCGACGGCTACTGGTGCGACCACACGAAGAACGTCTGCCCGGGGGAGCTGACGCCCGAGTACGACGAGCTCCTCGACCGCCTCCTCGCCGTCTACCGCGCCGCGGTCGACCACCTGCGCCCCGGCGCGAGCCTCGCGGAGCTCGACCTTCTCGTCCGGGAAGGGATCGCCGACGCCGGCTACCCGGGCCAGCCGTCCCATCCGGTCGCGCACGGCGTCGGTGCCCGTGCCCACGAGCCGCCCTACGCGCACCAAGCAGGGAGCGGCACGATCGAGGAAGGCATGGTGCTCGCGATCGAGCCGGGCGCGTACTGGGACGGCGGCGGCGGCCTCCGCGTCGAGGACAACTTCCTCGTCACGGCCGACGGCGCCGAGCAGCTCTCGTCCTACCCCGACGACTTCCGCCGCACATGATCGACCGCGACAAGCTCTGGACGGGCGAGGTCAACGACCCGTACCGCGCGCCCGGCTCGGTCGGCCTCTACGACACGACGCTCCGCGACGGTGAGCAGACCGTCGGCGTCGTGCTCTCGCCGGAGGACAAGCTCGAGATCGCCCGGGCCCTCGACGAGCTCGGCATCGACCGGATCGAGGCCGGCTTCCCGCGCGTCTCGGAGGACGACCGGCGGGCCTTCGAGCTGATTCTCGCGGCGGGGCTGCGCGCCGAGGTGTGGGGCTTCTCGCGCGCGGTCGCGGCCGACGTCGAGGCGCTCGTCGAGCTCGGCGTCGGCGCGTCCGTCGTCGAGTCTCCCATCTCCGATCTGAAGCTGGACGCGCTGGGCGTCTCGCGCGAGACCATGCTCGAGCGCATCCGCACCGCCGTCTCCTTCGCCGCAGGCCAGGGGGTCAGCGTCTGCTACTTCGGTGTCGACTCGACGCGGGCCGATCCCGCCTTCTTCGAACAGGCGTATACGACGGCGGTGGAGGCGGGCGCTCAGGAGGTCGCCGTCGTCGACACGCTCGGGATCGCCACGCCGGAGGCGGTCGCCGACCTCGTCGGCCGCGCCGTGGTGCTCGTCGGCGCCGACGTGCCCGTCCACTTCCACGGGCACAACGACTTCGGGCTGGCCACGGCCGCCGCCGTGGCCGCCGTCAAGGCCGGCGCCCGCTGGATCCAGGGGACGGTCAACGGCATGGGCGAGCGCGCCGGGAACGCGAACCTGCTCGAGGTCTCCCTGGCGCTCGACGCGCTCTACGGCGTGGAGACGAACCTGCGCCTCGAGCTTGCCCGCGACGTGTCGGAGCGGGTGCGGCGGCTCTCGGGCTACGAGCTCGAGCCCTGGAAGCCGCTCGTCGGCGAGACCCTCTTCCGGCGCGAGAGCGGCGCCGTCGCCAGCCAGTTCCACGACCCGCCTTCGATCGAGCCGTACTCGTCCGAGCTCGTCGCCGCCGAGCGCGCCGTCGTGCTCGGAAAGAAGAGCGGCATCGACTCGATCCGGATCAAGGCGGCCGAGCTCGGTCTCGAGCTCTCCGACGACGAGGAGCGCGCGCTCCTCG
>JAICGP010000070.1 GCA_025923055.1 Thermoleophilia bacterium | reverse complement strand
GGTCGACGGGTCTGCCGACGGCGAGATGATCGAGCCGGTAGGCGTCCTCGAGCTCGAGCTCTGGACCGCGGGCGGCCGCCGCCTGGGCGTGCTCGCCCGCATGCGCGACGTGCTCCCCGGCCGCTACGCGTTCGGGCTCACCGGGCGAGGCCCGTCTGGCAAGGTCCTGGCCGAGGGCTCCTACGTCCTGCGCCTGCGCGCCTACCCGGTCGACGGCGACGACGGCGCGCAGCCGTCCACCGCCGAGGCCGTCTTCACGATCACCCGCTGACCGTGGCGACGCTCGCGTCCCAGCCCACGCACCTGAAGGAGGATCCGTGGGAGATGGCGCGCAGCCAGCTCCGCCGGGTCGCCACGCTGATCGACCTGGACGAGAACATGCTCAACGTCCTCTCGGAGTGCAAGAAGGCGGTGATCGTCTCCGTCCCGACGCGCATGGACGACGGCTCCGTGCAGGCGTTCGAAGCGTTCCGGGTCAACCACAACATCGCCCGCGGCCCGTCCAAGGGCGGCATCCGCTACCACCCCGGGGTGACGCTCGCGGAGACGAAGGCGCTGGCCATGTGGATGACCTGGAAGTGCGCGCTCATGGGCCTTCCCTTCGGCGGCGCCAAGGGCGGCGTCGTCTGCGATCCCAAGACGATGTCCGTCACCGAGCTCGAGCGCCTGACGCGCCGCTACACGACGGAGATCATCAACCAGATCGGCCCCGAGGTCGACATCCCGGCGCCAGACGTCGGCACGAGCCCTCGCGAGATGGCGTGGATCTTCGACACCTACTCCATGAACAAGGGCTACTCGGTGCTCGGCGTGGTGACCGGCAAGCCGTTGACCGTGGGCGGCTCGCTGGGCCGGGTGGAGGCGACGGCGCGCGGCGCTACCTTCTGCGTCCGCGAGGCGCTACGGAGACGTGACCAGCCGGTCGCCGGCCGGCGCGTCGCCATCCAGGGCTTCGGGAACGTCGGCCGCAACCTCGCGCTCATCCTCTCGGGCGACGGCGCGAGGATCGTCGCCCTCTCGGACTCGAGCGGCGGCATCCACAACGCCGACGGCATCGACGTCGCCGCCGCCGTCGAGCACAAGCGCGAGAACGGAACCCTCGGCGGCGCACCCGGGACGGAGGCGATCTCGAACGACGACCTCGTCCTCCTCGACTGCGACGTCCTCGCCCCCTGCGCGCTCGAGCACTCGCTCACGGCCGAGAACGCCGACGGCGTGCGGGCCGACATCGTCGTCGAGGGGGCGAACGGGCCCGTGACGCCGGCCGCCGACCGGATCCTGGAGGAGCGGGGCGTGCTCGTCCTCCCCGACGTCCTCGCGAACGCCGGCGGCGTCGTCGTCTCGTACTTCGAGTGGGTGCAGGGCCTCCAGGAGTACTTCTGGAAGGAGTCCGAGGTGAACGCGAAGCTGAACGAGATCGTCACGCGCGCGTTCGCCGAGACGTGGGAGCTGCACGAGCGCCGCTCGATCCCGATGCGCGAGGCCGCCTACGCGATCGCGGTCGGTCGCGTCGCCGAGGCCACCACGACGCGCGGCCTCTACCCGTAGGAGGGCTCGCGTGCGGCGCGTGACGCTCTACCGGGCGGATGGCTGCCACCTCTGCGAGAGCGCCGAGCGGGTCGTCGCGGACGTGCGGGCGGAGGTGCCGTTCGACCTCGAGACCGTCGACATCACCGGCGATCCCGAGCTCGAGCGCCGCTTTCGGGAGCGGATTCCGGTCGTCGCCGTGGACGGCGAGGAGGCCTTCACGTACTTCGTCCACCCGGACGGGCTGCGCCGCCGACTCGCCGGCTGACCCGGCTCGGAGGGCCCGGACGGGTACCCCGCCCTGGCGTGCGGGGCGTCGTTATCCTAGGCCCTCGGATGGCTCTCCGGATCGCGACCGAGGGGGGAACCAGGACAGGCGATCGGCTCACGGTCGGCGTCGCCGCGCGGCTCTCCCAGTACCTGCGCGTCCTCATTCAGGCGCGCAAGATGGGCAAGGAGCGGATCTCCTCGCAGGAGATCAGCGAGTACACGAACATCAACGCGACGCAGATCCGGCGTGACCTCTCGGCCTTCGGGAAGTTCGGCAAGCGCGGCGTCGGCTACTCGATCGACGGCCTCATCGGCGAGATCCGCAAGATCCTGCGGACGCAGGGACAGCACAACATCGTGCTCTTCGGCGGCGGCCGCCTCGGCCAGGCGATCGCGAGCTCGACGATCTTCGCCGATCACGGCTTCAACGTCGCCGCCGCCTTCGACACGGACGAGAGCAAGGTCGGCACGCCGATCGGCGACACGACCATCTCGGCGTACGACGAGCTCGGGGACGTCATCCGCGAGAAGAACATCATCGTCGCGGTGCTCGCCGTGCCGCCCGAGGCGGCCCAGCAGGTCGCCGACGACGTCGTCGAGGCCGGCGTGAAGATCATCTTCAACTACACAGAGGCGCTCCTCGACGTCCCGCCGGAGGTCACGGTGCACACCACCAGCCCGGCGGTCGAGCTCCTCTACGCGCTCTACTTCTATCTCACCTAGGCCGGCCCGCTACGGCGCGGCTCTGTGCGGGCCGACGAGGACGGCGGCGGCCGCCAGCGCGCCTGCCCACGCGTGGCCGAGCACCGGAAGGGCTGCACCCGGAAGCACGACCGCCGCGAGCACCGTGACGAGGACGCCGAGCAGCATGGCGGCGCACGCCCGCCCGTACGTCACGTCGCCAGCGTCGAAGAGCTCGAGCCCGTGTTGGACGATCCAGGCGGCCACGAACGGCTGGGCGGCGAGGACGAGGAGCCACGGGAGGAAGAGCCGAAGCGCCGCGCCCGAGGGCTCGCCCGAGAAGACGAGGGTCGTCCAGGTGACGAGCGACAGCGGCACCAGCGCCAGGCCGATGAGCAGCGAGGCGAGGACGTGCCCGCCCGCCGCTGCCAGGCAGGCGGCGAGGAAGCCGGGCGGCCGCTGGGGCGCGACGGTGCTCACCGGTCGGACTCTGCCCCAGCGCCCATGCGCGTTTGCCCCTCGCGCGGTCAGCTCGACCTGCTCGTCCAGGTGGGAGGTGCCACCTTACGAGCCGCGACTTGATTCAGTTGCTACAAAGGTGTAGGTATCGGCTTGATGAAGCCGCGGGTTCGCCCCCCGTCGCTCCGGCTCGAGCCGGCTCGCTTCGGCCTCGTCGGGACGCTCGTCGCCGGACTCTCGGTTCTCTGCGCTTGCGCGAGCGAGCCCGAGCGTCGGGCCCTTCCGATC
The DNA here is from genome assembly GCA_025923055.1 of Thermoleophilia bacterium. Taxonomy (GTDB): domain Bacteria; phylum Actinomycetota; class Thermoleophilia; order Gaiellales; family Gaiellaceae; genus JAIBJN01. The sequence goes on along the minus strand of JAICGP010000070.1, from coordinate 8,974 downwards.
AGCGACGACTTCTCAGGCGAGTGCGATTGGGTCGAGGACGACGACGAGCACATTTCGCTCGGATGCGATGACGGCGGCTACAGGGCCTTGTTCAAGCGAACGGACGAGAGGCTCCACCACGTCATCTTCAAGCGGATCGAGGACCCTTCTCATTTCGTGAGCGTCGAGGCCGACGCAACGCTTCGTGTCTTTCCACAGGGATCGAGCGTCGACTTTCAGGCGCATGGAGTGGGGTGCTTCGCGTCCCCCGCCGGCGAGCGCGCACAGGGCTATCTGTTTCTCGTCGCGCCCGGCGTGCGCTCCGTGGCTCTCGTCAGGATCGACGAGGAGGACGAAAGTCTCAGAGAGCAGTTCTACTTTCGTGCTCTGGTTGACGAGGAGTCCGAGCATGTTGCCGCGGTCGGCGGGACGAATCGAATACGGGGCAAGTGTCAGGCGGCCGATGACGGCGTCGAGGTGACCATGTACGTGGACGGGAAGGTGGTCGGCCAGGTCAGAGACCCGAAGGGCTTCCGACCGTTCGAGGCGTTCGGCCTCATCGTCATCTCCTCGAAGGGCGGGACGGACGTTCTGTTCGACAACTTCAAGGCGGAAGAGATCGGTGAGTTCGGCTAGCTCAACGCCGCGGCACCGCGGCCTCCCGCTACCTGACGTAAACGCCGACGGGCCCGTCCGGCTGGTCGGCGAGCGCTGCTTCCACCTCGCCCGCGCGCCCGTCCGCGACGACGGCGCCCTCGACCACCTCCGCGGGAATGCCCTCGGCCTCCAGCAGCCGGACCACCTCGGCCGGGGTGCCCGCGACGCTGCGGACGGGAACGCCCGCGGGCGCGGACGGGGCCGACTCGGCCGTCGCGTCACCGCCGGACGCGCGATCCGTCGCGGTCGCGCCGAGCTCCTCGCCGCCGCCGGCGTCCTCGGCCACCTGCGCCGCCTCGCCCGAGACGTCGTCGTCGCCCCCGCCCAGGTCGACCTGCGTCGCGAGCACGAAGACGCCCACGAAGGCGGCGGCAGCGGCGACCGGCGCCGCGACGACCAGGGCGCGCCGGGCCGGCCGGAACGCCCGCCAGCGGTCGCGCCGGTCGGGCAGCGCGGCGACGAGCTCCTCGCGGCGCCCCACGGGGAGATCGAGGAGCGGCGCCGCGCGCAGCGCGGAACGGCCGGCCTCGAGCCTCCGCACGCTCTCGGCGCACGAGCGGCAGGCGACGAGGTGCTCGGCGACGTCGCGCCGTGCCTCCGCGGCCAGCTCCTCCTCGACGTAGGCGAGCAGCTCGAGCTCGTCCGGGTGCTTCTCGGGCATCAGGTGTTCGACTCCGCCGGCTCGGCAGGTGTTCCCAGGAGTGCCGCGAGCTCGGTGCGCCCGCGGAAGATCCTCGACTTCACCGTACCCTCGGGCACCTCGGTCAGCTCGGCGATCTCCGCGTACGAGCAGCCGAGGACGTCGTAGAGGACGACGGCCGTCCGGTACGTCTCGTCGAGCGCGTCGAGCGCCCGCTGCAGGTCGCCGGAGAGCTCCCGGTCGGCGAACCGGTCGCGCGGGTCGGCGGGGTCGGACGGCTCCTCCAGCGTCGGCTCGCGCCGCTTCGCGCGCACGTCGTGGGCGGCGTTGACGACGATGCGGTAGAGCCACGTCGAGAAGCGCGCGTCCCGCCGGAACTTCGGCAGCGCGAGCCAGGCGCGCACGAGCGCCTCCTGCACGGCGTCGGCGGCGTCCTCGCGGGAGCCGAGCACGCGCGCGGCGAGGGTGTAGAGGCGCTGCTCGTGGCGCTCCACCAGCTTCTCGAAGGCGAAGCGCTCGCCGCGCTGCGCCCGCCGGACGAGGAGTTCGTCAGGATCCATCTGGCGTGAAGATTCTCCTCTGGCACGGCTACCTCCTGGGTGGAACCGGCTCGAACGTCTACACGCGCGCGCTGGCCAGGGCCTGGAGCCGGCTCGGCCACGACGTCGTCGTCCTGTGCCAGGAGCCCCACCCCGAGCGCTTCGACCTGGGCGGCGCAGCGGTCGTGCGTCCCGACGCCGGGCCGTTCCTGCCCGTGTTCGTGCTCGACAGCTACGAGGACACGACGGCGCGCCGCCTCCCCGACCTGACCCGGGCGGAGCGCGAGGAGTGGGTGGAGCGCAACGCCGCCGCTCTGCGCGAGCACATGCCGGCCGACTTCCTGCTCGTCAACCACGTGCTCCTCGGCGCGCCCGTCGGCGTGGCCGCCGGAATGCCGTTCGCGGTCAAGGCGCACGGCTCCGAGCTCGAGTTCGCCGTCCGCGGGAACGCGGAGCTGGCGGCGTGGGCACGGGAGACGCTCGCCCGCGCGGAGGCGGTCTTCGCCGGCTCCGAGCACGTCCGGGGCGTGCTCGAGGAGGTCGTGGGCGGCGGGGAGTACCTCGAGCGCGTCCGCGTCGTGCCGCCCGGGGTGGACGTAGAGGAGCTGCGGCCGGAGCCGCGGGCGGAAGCGCTCGCGGCGCTCGTCGAGGAGGCTCGGCGCGACCCGCCCCTCACCGGCGAGCGCCATCCCGATCCCGGCAACGCGGACCGGCTCGCCGGCTTCCTGGCGGGGGAGGAGCCGACCGTCGTCTACGTCGGCAAGCTCTCGCGCGAGAAGGGCGTCGATCTCCTCCTCGCCGCGCTGGAGCACGTCGAGGCGCGCGCCGTGATCGTCGGCTTCGGGCCCGAGCGCGCCGCGCTCGAGGAGGCGGCCGCCGGCCGGCCGGTGCTCTTCACGGGCCCGCTCGAGCACCGTCACCTCGCGCACCTCTGGGCGCTCGCCGACGTCAGCGTGACGCCCTCCGTCTTCCCGGAGGCGTTCGGCATGGTGGCCGCCGAGGCGGCGGCCTGCGGCTCGCCGCCGCTCGTCGCGCGCCACTCGGGGCTCGCCGAGATCGCCGCCGGGCTCGAGTCCGAGTACCCGCCGGAGCACCGGGGGCTCGCGTCGTTCGCGCGCGGGGACGTGGACGAGCTCGCCGCGACGCTCGCCGCGCTCCTCGCGCTTCCCCCCTCCGAGCGCCGCCGCCTGGGGCAGGCGGGGCGCCGCGCTGCGGAGCGGCTCTGGAGCTGGGAGCGCATAGCCGCTCTGATACTTTCGGCCCGTGGGTGACGCCCAGAAGCTGAGTCCGGAGGAGCAGATCAGAACGGCCCGCGAGGGCTTCGAGTCCGGACACGACTACACGGTCGCGGTGGAGGAGGAGTTCGCCATCCTCGATCCCGAGACGCTGGGCCTCCTCAACCGCTTCGAAGAGCTGCAGGCGGGGGCGGAGGGAACGCCGCTCGCCGAGCACCTCGTCGGCGAGCTGATCGCCTCCGAGATCGAGGTCCGCACCGGGCGTTGCGAGACGTTCGCGGACGCGGCGGCCGCCATGGTCGAGCGCCGGCGGCAGCTGCTCGAGCTGGCGACGAGGTTCGACGTCGTCCTCGGCGCCACCGGCACCCACCCGTGGAGCCCCTGGCAGGAGCAGCGCATCATCGACACGCCCCACTACCGCCGCAACGACGAGATCCTGCGCTACGTCGTCTGGCGCAACAACAGCTTCGGCCTCCACGTCCACGTCGGCATCCGGGGCGCCGACCGTGCCATCGCGGTCACGGACGGCCTCCGCACCTTCCTCCCGCACCTGCTCGCCTACTCGGGCAGCTCGCCGTTCGTGGACGGCGTCTTCACGCACCTGCACTCGGCGCGGACCCAGATCTTCACGCGCATGTTCCCGCGCTGCGGCATCCCCGACGCGTTCGGCGACTGGGGGGAGTACGAGCGCTACGTCCGCTTCCTCTACGACACGGGCTCCATCACCGAGCACACGCAGATCTGGTGGAGCGTGCGGCCGCATCTGGACTTCCCGACCGTGGAGATCCGCATCTGCGACGGCCAGCCGGACCTCGCCGAGGCGCAGGGGCTGGCGGCGCTCATGTACGCGCTCGCGGTCCGGATCGCGCGGGCGCTCGACGAGGGCGAGCCGCTCCCGCAGCATCCGCACCGTCTCCTGGAGGAGAACCTCTGGCGGGCCATCCGCCACGGGCTCTCCGGCGAGCTGATCGACCTCGACACGGGCGCCGTACGGCCGGCGCGCGCCGAGCTCGAGCGGCTCGTCGAGTGGACGCTGCCCGTCGCCGAGGAGGTCGGCGCCGCCCCGTACCTCGCGATTCCAGCCGTGAGCGCCGCCGAGCGCCAGATCTCGCGCTACGAGGCCGGGGAGTCGCTGGCCGACGTCTACGCGCAGGAGGTCCTGGAGCCGGTTCGTGTCTGAGCCCGCCGACGAGCAGGAGCGGGTCGCGCGGGAGCTCGCCGACGAGCTCCGGAAGCTCCGCGTCGAGGACGTGCTGGTGAGCACGCTCGTCCAGCTCTCGTCGATCGCCTACCGCCGCCTCGGGCTCACCGAGGACTCGCGTGAGGAGCGCGACCTGGCTCAGACGTCGCTCGCCATCGAGACGATGCAGGCGCTCGTCCCGGTGCTCGAGGGCTTCCTCGACGAGCCCGTCGTCGACGGCTTCGAGGAGCAGATCGCCAACCTCCAGCTCGCGTACGCGAAGGCGGCCACGGAGCCCGGTGGCGAGCCCGACGGCTGACGTCGGCGTCTTCGGCGGCTCCGGGTTCTACTCGTTCCTCGAGGACGTCGAGGAGGTGGAGGTCGAGACGCCGTACGGGACGCCGTCCGCGCCGTTCGCGATCGGCGCCGTCGGCGGCACCCGAGTCGCCTTCCTGCCCCGCCACGGCCGTAGCCACGAGCTGCCCCCGCACGCGATCCCGTACCGGGCGAACGTCTGGGCGATGAAGGAGCTCGGCGTGCGCCGCCTGATCGGGCCGAACGCCTCGGGAGCCCTGAAGGCCGAGCTCGAGCTCGGAGAGTTCGTCGTCTGCGACCAGTTCGTCGACCGCACGAGCGGCCGCGCGGACACGTTCTACGACGGCCCCGAGACGACGCACGTCTCGGCCGCCGACCCGTACTGCCCCGACCTCCGCACGCTGCTCGTCGAGACGGCCGCGGAGCTCGGGATCAAGGTGCGGGACCGCGGCACCGTCGTCGTAATCCAGGGCCCGCGCTTCTCCAGCCGGGCCGAGTCGAAGTGGTTCCAGGCGATGGGGTGGGACACGATCAACATGACCGCGTACCCGGAGGGCTACCTCGCGCGAGAGCTCGAGCTCTGCTACGCGAACATCTCGATGGTCACCGACCACGACGTCGGCGTCGAGGGAACGGCGCCCGTCTCCCACGAGCAGGTGGTCACCGTCTTCCAGGAGAACAACGAGCGGCTGCGGGAGCTGCTCTTCGCGGTCGTCCCGAAGATCCCGCCGCAGCCGGCCGAGCACCTCTGCGCGACCGCGCTCCGCGGGGCCCGCTTCTAGCACGCATCCCAGGCCGTGCGGTGTGATAGAACTCCGCGCGGCCGTTTCCGACCTGCGCCGGGGGATGGAGCCGTCCGGGTCGACGCCCACTTTCGAACGCCGTGACCGACTTCTTCCAGAACCACACAGTCCTGTTCGCGCTGCTGTGCGCGCTCTTCGGGATCGCCGTCGGCCTCTACCTCACCTGGTGGGTCCTTCAGCAGCCGGCCGGCACCGAGCGCATGCGCGAGATCGCGCGCGCCATCCAGGAGGGCGCTGCCGCCTACCTGCGCCGCCAGTACATCACGATCGGCATCGTCGCGCTCGTCCCCTTCCTGGCCATCGGCCTCTACGGCCAGCTCGGCTGGGGCACGGCGATCGGCTTCCTGGTCGGAGCGGCTTTCTCCGCCGCCGCGGGCTTCATCGGAATGAACGTCGCCGTGCGCTCGAACTCCCGCACTGCCGAGGCGGCGAAGAGCGGGCTGACGCCCGCCCTCAACGTCGCCTTCCGGGCCGGCTCCGTCACCGGGCTCCTGGTCGTCGGGCTCGGGCTCCTCGGCGTCGCGGGGTACTACTGGGTGCTGACCGACTGGTTCGACGTCTCGCAGGACGACGCGATCGACGACCTCATCGGGCTCGCCTTCGGCGGCTCGCTCATCTCCGTCTTCGCGCGTCTCGGCGGCGGCATCTACACGAAGGCGGCGGACGTCGGCGCCGACCTCGTGGGGAAGATCGAGGCCGGCATCCCCGAGGACGACCCGCGCAACCCGGCGGTGATCGCGGACAACGTCGGCGACAACGTCGGCGACTGCGCCGGCATGGCCGCCGACCTCTTCGAGACCTACGCCGTCACGGCCGTGGCCGTCATGCTCCTCGGCACCGCCTTCCCGGCCGGCGGCCTCCCGCTCTACCCGCTCGCGATCGGCGGGGTCTCGATCGTCGCCTCCGTGATCGGCATCTGGTTCGCCCGCGTGGGGCGCGGCGGGTCGATCATGAACGCGCTCTACAAGGCGGTCATCGTCGCCACGGTGCTCTCGGCGATCGGGTTCATCCCCGTGACTCTCGCCTTCGACGAGGGCCGCTTCAGCTTCGGCGAGCTGTACGGCGCGGCGATCATCGGGCTCGTCATCACCTTCGCGCTCGTGGCGATCACCGAGTACTACACCGGGACGCGCTGGGGGCCGGTCAAGTCGATCTCGCGCGCCTCCCAGACCGGCCACGCCACGAACATCATCGAGGGGCTCGCGGTCGGCATGCAGGCGACGGCGCTCCCGGTGATCGTGATCGCCGTGGGGATCGTCGCCGCCTACGAGATCGCCGGGAGCCTCTACGGGATCGGCGTCGCCGTCATGGCGCAGCTCTCGATGACGGGCCTCATAGTCGCGCTCGACGCCTACGGGCCGGTCACCGACAACGCCGGCGGGATCGCCGAGATGGCTGACCTGGACGAGTCCGTCCGCGGCATCACGGATCCTCTCGACGCCGTCGGCAACACGACGAAGGCGGTGACGAAGGGCTACGCGATCGGCTCGGCTGGTCTCGCGGCGCTGATCCTCTTCGACGAGTACGCCCGCGGCCTCGAGGAGGAGGCGGTCACGAGCGTCTTCGCCCTCGACGACCCGTGGGTGATCGCAGGTCTCTTCATCGGCGGCCTCATGCCGTTCCTCTTCGCCTCGCTCGCCATGCAGGCGGTCGGCCGCGTCGGCGGCCAGGTGGTGGACGAGGTGCGGCGCCAGTTCCGCGAGATCCCCGGCATCCTCGAGGGCACCGGGCGGCCCGACTACAGCCGCGCAGTGGACATCGTCACGGGCTCCGCCATCAAGCGGATGCTCGCCCCCGCGATCATCCCCGTGGCGATCCCGATCATCGTCGGGATCATCAGCCCCGAGGCGCTCGGCGGGCTCCTGATCGGCACGATCGTCACCGGCATCTTCCTCGCCATCGCCATGACCTCTGGCGGCGGCGCGTGGGACAACGCGAAGAAGCTGATCGAGGACGGCGCCCTCGGCGGCAAGGGCTCCGAGGCCCACGCGGCCGCCGTCACCGGCGACACCGTCGGCGACCCCTACAAGGACACCGCCGGTCCGGCGATCAACCCGATGATCAAGATCGCCAACATCGTCGCGATCCTGCTCATCCCCATCATCGCCTCGATCCACGGCTAGGCCCGCCGAGGCGCGGAGCCGTCGCACCGTCCCGCCGGACATGCCGGTGCCTGGCACCGCCACGTCCGCGCGGCCCGCGGCTCGCGCGGCCCCGTCCAGCCGGCCCGATCCGACGCGCGAGGCGTTCTGCCGCCGGCGATCGCCGCCCCGTCGCGTCCATACCGCACTGTCCCCGGCGGACACGGCGGTGCCTGACCCCGGCATGGCCGCGAGGGACTCGCCCCTATGCAGATGCAGGCGCTCGGCCGGGAACGAGCCTGCGGGGTGTCCGCTAGGCGCTGCGGCGGCGGCGGACCTGCGGGCCCTGCTGGCCGAGCGCGGCGTAGGCCAGCGCCTGGAGCGACTCGTTCAGCGTCCCCAGCTCGTGGGAGATGCGGAGCAGCCCGTCGTGGGCGTCGAGCCGCCGGTTGAGCGCGTGCACCTCGTCGCAGAGGCGGTCGAGGCGCTCGAGGATCGCGTCGAGCTGGCGGTCGTCGAGCAGCTTCGGATCAGCGGGCGCCATCCAGGCTGATCTTAGTCAGGTCGGCTCGTGTCGCGGCGACCTCGGCCGTCCCTCCCAGCCGCGCGAGCAGCCGCTCCCGCGCGCCCGGGCCGCACTCGAGCGCCTCCACGCGCCGCCTGGCGCCCAGGTGAGCGAGCGCGATCTCGGCCAGCGCCTCGGGGGCGTCCGTGTAGACGCCGACGCGGGCGCCCGCCTCGGCGAGCCCGCGCAGGGCGGCGCTCGCCTCGGCGCTGGGGCGCAGGTAGACGGGCGCGCGATCCTCGGCGAAACGGGCCAGCGCGGAACGCCAGTCGCCGACTCCCGCCTCCGCCCACCGGTCGAGCGCCTCGGCGGCCTCCGCGCGGTCCTCCGGGAGCGCGGCCGGGTCGAGCGGAGCAATCGAGGCGAAGCGGCGGGCGGCGTCGGCCAGGAAGTCCTGCCACAGGGCGCGGGTGTCGCCGAGCGCCTCCAGGTCGATTGCGACCGCTTTCAAGCCCGCGACGGAGCCCAGCGGGCGTAGAGGAGGACGCCCGCAGCAACCCCGACCGTGTCGACGAGCCAGTCGAGCGGCGAGGCCTGCCTCCCGGCGACGAAGGCCTGGTGCACCTCGTCCGTCACCGCGTACGCGGACCCGAGCACGAACGCGAGCGGCTCGCGCCGCACCGCCCGCGCCAGGAGCGCGCCGAGGACGGCGTACTCGGCGAGGTGGGCGAGCTTGCGCAGGACGAGGTCCCAGGTGCCCAGCCCGGTCCCGAGCGACGGGATCGCCGAGAACGTGAAGATCAGCCCCGCCCAGAGGACGACCGGAAGCCAGAGGTTCAGGCGCGCCGCGGCCACGGCCGCCACCCTAGCGGCGCAGCGCGGTATGCTCGCCCCGACAGACCAGGCGAGCGGTCAAGGGAAGCCGGTGCAAGGCCGGCACGGTCCCGCCGCTGTAAGGGGAGACGCTCCTCCGCCACGACGCCACTGGCCCGCGGGCCGGGAAGGCGGCGGAGGGGGGAGCCCCGAGTCAGAAGACCTGC
>JAICGP010000069.1 GCA_025923055.1 Thermoleophilia bacterium | reverse complement strand
TCCGGAGAACAGTGCCGGCGCCGCTAGGCAGCGGGCTGCACGCTGGGGCGCAGTGGAGCGGGCGCCGACGCCCGCGAGTCGGACTCGCCGTGCCAGCGGGCGACGCTCGCCGTCCAGCCCTGCCTCGAGTGGTAGTCGCAGACGACGTAGAAGTCGCCGTCGGCAGCCCTCACGTCGCGCGTGGCGGCGCGGTCGCAGCGGCGGTTCTCGAGCCGGTAGTAGCCCTCGCAGCGCTCCACGCCCTCTGTTTCGACGGAGCCGGACGGATTCCCTAGTCCCGATTCGAGTGAAGCCGCCGGCGCCACGCCTCGCCGGCGGCCCGGCCCTCGGGCGTCGCAAGGAAGTGCTCGAGGGGAACGTGGAGGAAAGCGCCCCGCGACTCGGCCACGATCTCCTCGCGGTCGCGAAGCTCGGCGTCGACGTGGATGCGGCGACCGCGGCTCTCCGTCACCCACGACGCGAGCGCGAGCGGCCGGTTGATGAGCGCGGGGCGCCGGTAGCGGACGAAGATCCGCGCGGTGACCGTCGGGAAGCGATGCCAGGTCGCGAGCAGGCCGCACGCCTCGTCGAGGGCTGCGGCCACGATGCCGCCGTGGACGATTCCAGGGCCGGCCTGGTGGCGCTCGCGGAAGGTGACGGCGGCCTCGTAGCGCTCGATCCCCTCCTCGGCCGGCTGCGGCAGCCCCAGCCCCTCCGGGTTGTCGCCGCAGCCCCAGCAGGCGGCGTCGTGGTGCGGCGGGATCACCGCAGGCCACCGCGCTCGAAGTGGGCGCGGTAGAAGTTCTCCGAGCCGGCGGTCGCCATCGCCGCGGAGGCCGAGATCTCGAGCGAAAGGGTCGCCGCGGCGACGATCTGGGCAAGCCGGTACACGCGGCCGGGCCCGTCGCAGCCCATGAGCCTGAGCCACGAGCGGGCGTAGGGCAGGGTCGTCCCGCCGCCCACCGTCGCCACTTCGAGGCTCGCCAGCCGCATCGAGACGTGGAGGCCGCCCTCGACGCGGAGCGCCGTGCCGTGCGCCATCGAGCTCGTCCCGACCATGCCGATGTCCTGGCCGGTCGCGGCGAAGATCGCGGCGACCGCGGTCGCCGGTGTGAAGGCCACCGACTGCATGCCCGAGGCGACGGCGCCGTGCGTCCCGACGTGCGTGAGCTCGAGCAGGTCGTCGACGCACGTCTTGAGCACGCGCCGGACCGCGTCCTCCGTCAGCGTGCACTCGGCGATCACCGTCTTCCCGTGACCGCCGCGCTCGAAGTAGCGGGCGGAGGGCTTCTTGTCGCCGCCCATGTTCCCCTCGAGCAGCGCCCGCCGCGGTCGTGTCGGCGCCCGCTCGACGACGAAGCCCTGGTTCAGCGCGTAGGAGTTGCGGGTGATCATGTTCATCCCGCAGGCGTCGCCGGTCGTGAAGGCGTACATGACGTGGCACATGGAGCCGACGACGTGCGTCTCGAGCTCGCGCAGGCGCGCGTGCTTGGAGAGGCCGGGGAGCGGGTCCGAGGCGAGCCACTCGCGCATCGGATCGAGCTGGCCTTCGATCCAGCGCGAGAACGCGACCGCCTGGGCGGTGTCGTCGAAGAGGAAGGCCGAGGCGCGCGTGATCCGGTCGCGGAGGACGTACGTGCGGAAGCCGCCCGACTCGCCCACCGCGCGGGCGCCCCGGTAGAGCGAGATCGACAGGCCGCCCTCCGTGTTCGCGAGGGGGACGTAGACGCCCTCGCGGCCCCGGCCGCGCTCGACGAGCCTCCCGGCCGGCTCCTCCAGCTCGTACTCGCCGAGCTCGACGTCGATGGGGCCGACGACGGCGACCGGCACGACGGACACGCCGGTGAGCGCCTCCGTCGCCCGCGAGAACGGCTCGAGGTCGTGGCCGAAGACCTCGCGCGCTCCGTCCAGTCGCGGAGAGAGCTCGTCCTGCCGCGCCCGGATCGAGTCGGGGTCGTTCTTCCGGGGCCAGCGCCGAAGCTCCACGGCGGCAGCGTAGCTCCCGTCCCTCGGCTTCCGTTACGCTCCCCGCCCGTGGCGGTCACGCTCATGGACGGAAAGGCCCTGGCCGCCCAGGTCCGCGCCGAGGTCGCGAGGGAGGTGGCCGAGCTCGGGCGGCCGATCGGCCTTGCGACGGTGCTGGTCGGCGAGGACCAGGCCTCGGCGCTCTACGTGCGGCGGAAGCAGGAGGCGTGCGCCGAGGTCGGGATCGAGGCGATCCACCACGAGCTCGCCGCCGAAACGTCGGAGGCGGAGCTCCTCGGCCTCGTCGCCGAGCTCAACGCGGACGAGCGCGTGACCGGAATCCTCGTCCAGCTTCCGCTCCCCGAGCAGGTCGACGAGTCCCGCGTCATCCGCGCTCTCGACCCGGTGAAGGACGTGGACGGCTTCCATCCGGCGAGCGCCGGGCACCTGCTCCAGGGCGAGCCGACGTTCGTCGCCGCGACGCCGGCCGGGATCATGGAGATCCTGCGCGCCTACGAGATCCCGCTCGAGGGCTCCCGGGCGGTCGTCGTCGGCCGCTCCAACATCGTCGGCAAGCCGATGGGCCTGCTCCTCCTCGCGGAGAACGCGACCGTGACGACGTGCCACAGCCGGACGCGCGACCTCGCCGCCGTCGTCCGCGAGGCGGACGTCGTGGTCGCCGCCGTCGGCCGGGCGGCGATGATCACGAAGGAGATGGTGAAGGAAGGCGCCGCCGTGGTCGACGTCGGCATCAACCGCGTCGACGGCAAGGTGGTGGGCGACGTCGCCGACGACGTGAGGGAGGTGGCCGGCCATCTGACGCCCGTGCCGGGCGGCGTGGGACCGATGACGATCGCGAGCCTCCTGCGCAACACGGTGCGCGCCGCGCGGTACCAAGCCGGTCTCCTTGCCTTCCCGGGCGGCTGATGTATACGCTGACCGCGCCGCGCGGACTGCGGCCGATGAAGGAACGCGACGGTTCCAGCCGGGCCGTCGTTTGCTTGTGAAGGAGGATCAGATCGTTGGCTGAGGGCACCGTGAAGTGGTTCTCGAACGAGAAGGGGTACGGCTTCATCGAGCGCGAGGGGGGCGACGACGTCTTCGTCCACCACAGCGCGATCGAGATGGACGGATACCGGACCCTGACCGAAGGCCAACGCGTCCAGTTCGACGTCGAGCAGGGCGACAAGGGCCTGCAGGCAAAGAACGTTCAGCTGCTCTAGCCAGCGAAGGTTCGATTTGCCGTGACGGGCCCCGCCACGGGGCCCGTCGCATTCTCAGGAGGGCTTGGCTAAACGACGCTTGAGCCGCAGGTCGCGTGCCCGCCCCGATGCGGCGTCCTCGGTCGCCCCGACAGTTGCGACGATCGGGGCTCCCTGCGTCCTTGCCTCGGAACGAGCATCGCACCCCGGCGACGAACGACGTTCCGCCGATCCCTCCTAGACTGACGGAGGCCGGTATGGCGATCACGAGGGAAGACGTTCTGCACGTGGCCGGGCTCGCGCGGCTCGAGATCCCCGAGGGCGAGATGGACGCGGTGCGCGAGCAGCTCGGGGCGATCCTCGAGGCGGTCGGGAAGGTGGCCGAGCTCGACCTGGCCGACGTCGAGCCGACGTCGCATCCGCTCGACCTCGTCAACAGCTGGGCGGAGGACGAGCCGCGCCCCTCGCTCTCGCAGAAGGACGCGCTGCTGAACGCACCGGACCCCTCCGACGGCAGCTTCCGGGTGCCCGCGGTGGGCGGCTAGAACCGTGCGCGCACCGCCACGAACTCGTCACGGCTTGCGCGCCACGCGCGCGCTTTTCGCCGTTAGGCTCGAAAGCGGGTGGTGGGCCGGGGTGCCCCGAAAGATGGACGCGTGATCGACACGCTCCGTCTCACTGCCGAGGAGGCCGCCGGGCTGCTCGAGCGCGGCGAGGTCTCGGGCGACGAGCTCGCCGGCGCCTATCTCGGCGCGATCGAGGAGCGCGACGCGGAGCTGCACGCCTACCTCCACGTCGTCGGCGAGCGGGGCGCCGGCGTCCCCATCGCGTACAAGGACGTGATCACGACGAAGGGAATCCCGACGACGGCGGGCTCCAGGATCCTCGAGGGATACACGCCCGTCTTCGACTCCACGGTGGCCTCCCGCTGCAAGGAGGCGAGGCTGCCAGTCATCGGCAAGACCAACCTGGACGAGTTCGCCATGGGCTCGTCCACCGAGAACTCGGCCTACGGGCCGTCCCGCAACCCGTGGGATCCAGAGCGCGTGCCCGGCGGCTCGTCGGGCGGGTCGGCCGCCGCGGTCGCGGGCGGTCTCGCGCCCTGGGCGCTCGGCACCGACACGGGGGGCTCGGTCAAGCAGCCCGCCTCGCTCTGCGGGGTCGTCGGCCTGCGCCCGACGTACGGCACCGTCTCCCGGTACGGGATCGTCGCGTTCGCCTCCAGCCTCGACCAGGTCGGGCCGATCACGAAGACCGTCCGCGACAACGCGCGCCTCTACGCGATCGTGGCCGGCAAGGATCCATGCGACTCGACGACCGTCGAGCTGCCGGAGCCGGTGGCCCTTCCGGAGGGCGAGGACCTGACCGGCGTCCGCGTCGGCGTCCCCCGGGAGATGAACGAGGCGGAAGGGATCGCGCCCGGCGTGAGCGAGAGCGTCGAAGCGGCGATCCGCCTGGCCGAGGAGCTCGGCGCCGACGTGGAGGAGACGAGCCTGCCGCGCTCGGTCGAGTACGGCCTCGCGTGCTACTACCTCGTCGCCCCCGCGGAGGCGAGCTCCAACCTCGCCCGCTACGACGGCGTCCGCTACGGCCACCGCGCGGAGGGCGACGGCGACCTCACCGCCCTCTACGCGCGCACGCGCTGGGAGGGGTTCGGCGCCGAGCCGAAGCGCCGCATCCTGCTGGGGACGTACGCCCTCTCGGCCGGCTACTACGAGGCGTACTACGGCCAGGCGCAGAAGGTCCGCACGGTGATCGCGCAGGAGCACGCCGCGGCTTTCGAGCGCTTCGACGTGCTCGTCAGCCCCACGTCGCCGACGGTCGCGTTCCGCATCGGAGAGAAGGCCGAGGACCCGCTCGCCATGTATCTCTCCGACCTGCTCACGATTCCCGCGAACATGGCCGGCCTCCCGGGGCTCTCGATCCCGTGCGGCCTCTCCGACGGCCTTCCGGTCGGGCTCCAGCTGATCGGGCCGCAGTTCTCGGAGAACACCCTCTTCCGGGTCGGCCACGCGCTCGAGCGCGCCCTCGACTTCGACTACGTGCCGGAGCGGCTGAGATGAGCGCGAACGGCTGGGAGCCGGTCGTCGGCCTCGAGATCCACGTCCAGCTGAAGACGCGGACGAAGATGTTCTGCCGCTGCGAGAACGTCTGGGGCGAGGAGCCGAACACGCGCACGTGCCCGGTCTGCCTCGCGCATCCGGGGACCCTTCCGGTTCCGAACCGCACCGCGGTCGAGTGGACGCTAAAGCTCGGCGTCGCGCTCGGGTGCGAGATCGCGCCGCGGGCGCTCTTCCACCGCAAGAACTACTTCTATCCCGACCTGCCGAAGGGCTACCAGATCTCCCAGTACGACGTCCCGCTCGCCTCGGAGGGCCGCTTCGTCGTCCCCGGCCCGGACGGCGACCGCGAGATCGGGATCGTCCGCGCCCACCTCGAGGAGGACGCCGCGAAGACGGTCCACGTCGGCGGGACGGCCGGTCGCATCCACGGCGCCGAGCACTCGCTCGTCGACTTCAACCGCGGCGGGACGCCGCTCGTCGAGATCGTGACGCAACCGGACATCCGCTCGGGCGAGGAGGCGCGGCGCTTCCTGCAGCTGCTGCGCCAGACCGTCGTCGAGCTCGGCATCTCCGACGCGGAGATGGAGAAGGGCTCGCTCCGCTGCGACGCCAACGTCTCCGTCCGCAAGGCCGGCGAGGGCGGCTTCCGCACGAAGACGGAGCTCAAGAACATGAACTCCTTCAAGTTCGTCGCGGACGGGATCGCCGCCGAGGTCGAGCGCCAGGTCGGCGTCTACGAGAGCGGGGGAGAGGTCGTCCAGCAGACCCTCCACTTCGACCCGGCGCGCGGCACGATCGCGCCCCTCCGCTCGAAGGAGGAGGCTCACGACTACCGCTACTTCCCCGAGCCCGACCTCGTCCCCGTCGAGCCGTCCGCCGAGCAGGTCGCGGCGGCGAGGGAGTCGGTCGGCGAGCTGCCGGGGGCCCGCATCAGGCGACTCGAGCAGGAGCTCGACTTCGACCTCGCCTACGGGCTCGTGACGAGCGGGCGGGACGAGCTCTTCGCCCGCGTGCCCGGCGACCGGCGGGCCGTCGCGAACGTGCTCATGAACCAGCTCGCCGCCGCCGGGACCGACCCCGCCGCCGTGAACGGCGAGGAGCTCGGGAAGCTGATCGCCGCGCGCGAGCGCATCCCCCGGCAGGCGTTCCTCGACGCCCTCGCCGCCAGCGGCAACGGGGACTTCCGCGCCGACCGCTACCTCGCGGAGGAGACGGTCTCGGACGCCGCCGCCCTCGACCCGGTCATCGACCGGATCCTCGCCGCGAACGCGGAGCAGGTCGAGGCCTACCGTGGCGGCAAGGCTGGGCTGCTCGGCTTCTTCGTCGGCCAGGTCATGAAGGAGACGCAGGGGAAGGCGGACGCCCGGGCCGTGAACGAGCGGCTGCGCGAGAAGCTGGGGAACTGACTCCCGTCGGAACCGGCCGGGCCCGCCGTAGCCGAGGACGACGGGCCCGGGGAGGGGGCGCGGTCTGCTCGCGAGCCGCCTGGGGGCGTCGCGCCGAGCCGGCGCTCACGCCGCGTTCGCGAGCGCCCACGCGAAGAGTGGGACAGCCGCTGCGGAGTACACGATGAAGAGGGTCGTCCAGAGCTTGCCGAGCATCCTTCTGCGTCCTTTCGGGAGAGAGGTCGTGGGGCGCTGCTTCATGCCCTCAGGCTGCCCTCCGCGAGAGGCCGCGACAATGAGGCGGGCTCCCGTCTGACGGTACGGCTAGCCGAAGCAGGCTAGGCTCGCGGCCATGAGGCACGCGACCGACTACCTGACCTTCGAGACGCCGAGCCGGCGCGACTACGTGAACATCACGCCGGACGTCGAGGACTTCGTCCGCCGCTCCGGGGTCCGCGAGGGCCTCGTGCTCGTGAGCCCGATGCACATCACGGCGGCGGTCTACGTCAACGACGACGAGGCCGGGCTGATCCAGGACCTGGACGACTGGCTCGAGGGGCTGGCCCCGCACGCGCCGACCGACCGTTACCGGCACAACAACGGCGAGGACAACGCCGACGCGCATCTCAAGCGCCAGCTCCTCGCCCACCAGGTCGTGCTCCCGATCACCGAGGGGCGCCTCGACCTCGGCCCGTGGGAACAGGTCTTCTACGCGGAATTCGACGGCCGCCGGCGCAAGCGCGTCGTCCTCAAGGCGATCGGCGACTGAGCCGCTCGAGCTCCCGGCGGGCGGGCGCGAGCGCCTGAGGCTCGTCCAGGACGGGCCGGAAGAGGTCGCCGTGCCGCTCGAGGCGCGCGAGGGCCTCGGCCCGGCCGAAGTCGCGCGGGACGACGTCCTGCGTGAGCTCCTCCCACCGAAGCGGCGTGGAAACCGGCGCGCCCGGCTTCGGCCGCACCGAGTAGACGCTCGCGATCGTCTTCCCCCAGCCGTTCTGGCGGGCGTCGAGGAAGACGCCGCGCCGCTTCGCCTTGCGCCACTCGGTCGTGACGAGGCCCGGGTGGCGGGCCGCCAGCAGCTGGGCGACGCCGTCGGCGAACTCGCGCGTGGCGTCGAAGGTGGAGCGGCGGGTCACGGGGACGAGGACGTGGATGCCGTCGGCGCCGCTGGTCTTCACGAACCCGCGCAGACCGACCTCCTCGAGGACGCCGCGCACGAGGTGCGCCACGCGCACCGCCAGCCTGAACTCGCCGTCGGGCGGGTCGAGGTCGAAGAGCACGAAGTCGGGGCGCTCGGGCTTGTCCACGCGCGAGTACCAGGCGTTCATGTCGATGCAGTGCATCTGCACCGTCCAGAGGACGGCGAGCTCGTCGTTCACGAGCGGGAAGTCGACGAGCCGCGACTCGCCCTCGCGCGGCCACGTCCGGAAGCGCTTCGTCGGGATCCACTCGGGCATGCCCTTCGGCGCGTCCTTCTGGAAGAAGAACGGCCCCGCGGCGCCCTCGCGGAAGCGCTTCATCGTGAACGGCCTGTGGCGGAGGTGGGGGACGAGCGCGGGCCCCACGGCTTCGTAGTAGTCCCAGAGGTCGCCCTTCGTGACCCCGTCCTCGGGGAAGAGGACGCGGTCGGCGCTCGAGAGGCGCACCTCGCGCCTGCCGCGGCGGACGACACGCTCGCTTTGGGCGGGCATGCCTGCAGGATGCCGGGTAGAAACGGCGCGTGAGCGGCCTTCGGCTCGGCTACGCCTCCCTCAACACGCAGCTTCCCTCGCCGGCGCGCCGGGTACGGCTCGCCAACGCGACGCCCGAGCGGCTACGCGAGCTCCTGGCCGCGAACCTCGACGCACTCGAAGCAGTGCTGCGCTGGAACGCGGAGCACGACATCCGTGTCTTCCGCCTCTCGTCGAACATCGTGCCCCTCGCGTCGCACCCGGCGAATCGCCTGCGCTGGTGGGAGGAGCTGGCCGCCCGCTTCGCCGCGCTCGGGAAGCTGATGCGGGACGAGGGCATGAGGCTCTCCGCGCACCCGGGGCAGTACACGGTGCTCGGCTCCCCGAAGGCGGCCGTCACGGCGGCCGGAATCGCCGAACTGGACTACCACGGCCGCCTGCTGACCGCCTTCGGGCTCGACCCCTCCCACAAGATCGTCATCCACGTGGGCGGCGCGTACGGCGAGCCGGACGCGGCGCGCGCGCGCTTCGCCACTGCCTACGCGCGCCTCTCGCCGGCCGCCCGCGAGCGGCTCGTGCTGGAAAACGACGAGCGGTGGTCGCTCGCGGACGTGCTCGACCTCGCCCGCCGCCTCGGGACGCCGGTCGTGTTCGACGCGTTCCACCACATGTTGCGTCCTTCGCTTCCGAAGCTCGGGCTCCGGGAGCTCGTCCGGGCTGCGGGCAAGACCTGGGCCGCCGGGGACGGCCGTCAGGAAGTGCACTTCTCGACGCAGGCGGCCGGGCGTCGCCCTGGGGCACACTCGGAGTCGCTCGACCTCGAGGCCTTCGGCGCCTTCGCGGCCGCGGTGGGCGATCTGCCGCTCGACTGCGTCCTGGAGGTCAAGGACAAGGAGCGTTCCGTCCTGCGAGCCCGGGCGATGCTGGCCGCGGCGACGGACCCCGCCGGTCGCCGGCGCCGGGCGTGACGAAGCCGGCGTACAGGAGGAGCGCGGCCGCGGCGACGAATGCAGCCGTCTCCGCGACCCCGGTTCCTGCAACGCCGGTGCCGGCAGCCGCGACGGCGACGCCGGCGAGTATGAGGGCGTTCCCCAGCGGCCGCCGCCGGATGGTCAGGAGCGCGACGGCGACGACGGCGAGCGTCCCCAGCGTGTTCCCGAGCACCGCGAGGAGCCGCGCGGGGACGAAGTCGAGGTGCTCCTGCGCCTCCGGGATGGACTCGCCCGCGACCGGATTGGCGAGCGGGACCGCGATCGCCACTCCCACCGCGAGCCCTGTGTAGAGGAGGCCGACGGGCAGCGCCCAGCGGCGCCCGGTGAGCAGGAGGGAGCCGACTCCGAGCAGCGGCGCCGTCAGGAGGCCGCCGAAGAGGTAGTAGACGCGAAACGCCTCGTCGCTCCACCCGGCTGCGGCGCCCCAGGCGAGCGCCGCCGAGGCGACCGCGTAGGAGGCGAGCGACGCTCCCCAGGCCGCAAGCTGGGGCGGGCCCCCCGCGCGGAGGCGCCGCACGAGGAGCCCGGCGAGCCGGAGCGCGAGAAGGGCGGCTGCGAAGGCGAGGAGCGCTTCCACGACGTGGCCGTCAGTTAACCTCAGGCGCATGCCCGAGAAGCGCTACCTCGTGACGCCGGGGCCGACGCCGGTGCCGCCGGAGGTGCTGGCGGCGACTGCGCTTCCCATGATCCACCACCGCTCCGCCGACTTCCGCAGCACGTTCGTGCGGGTGCTCGAACGGCTGCGCGCCGTCTACCGCACGACGAACGACGTCCTCCTCTTCACGTCGGCGGGGACCGCCGCCATGGAGAGCGCCGTGGCGAACCTCTGCTCGCCGGGCGACCGCGTGCTGGTCGTCTCGCACGGCTACTTCGGCGAGCGCTGGGCCGCGATCGCGCAGGGGTACGGCCTCGACGTCGACCACCTCCGCTACGAGTGGGGGGAGACGCCGGGCCCCGACGAGATCGGCACGCGGCTGGAGGAGCTGGGCGGCGCGCGCGCCGTCTACCTGACGCACTCCGACACCTCCACGGGCGTCGTCGCCGACGTCCAGAGCACGGCCGCTCGGCTCGCGGGCTCCGGCGCGCTCCTCGCCGTGGACGCGATCTCGAGCCTCGCCGCCGTCCCGCTCGAGACGGACGAGTGGGAGCTCGACGTCGTCCTGACGAGCTCGCACAAGGCGCTCATGTGCCCCGCCGGCCTTTCGTTCGCAGCGGTGTCGCCGGCCGCCCTGGCCGCGACGGAGGGGGCCTCGTGCCCCCGTTACTACATGGACTGGCGGCGCACGCTCGTCGCCCAGGCGCAGGGGGAAAGCCCCTTCTCGACGGCGATCTCGCTCGTCCGCGGGCTCGACGTCGCCCTCGACCTGCTCCTCGCCGAGGGCCTGTTGGCCGTCCACGAGCGCCACGTGCGCCTCGGGCGCGCCGCGCGGGCGGGCGTCCGCGCCATGGGCCTCGAGCTCTTCTCGCCCGACGAGGACCGGGCCGCCGTCGTGACCGCCGTCCGGATGCCGGCGGACGTGGACGGCCAGGTGGTCGTCGCGGGCATGCGCGAGCGCTCCGGCGTAACGGTGATCGGCGGGCAGGGCGAGCTCCGCGGCAAGATCGTGCGCTTCGGGCACATCGGCTACGTGGACGTGAACGACGTCGTCGTCGCGCTCGCAGCGCTCGAGCGCGAGCTCGCCGACTCCGGCGCCGACGTCGAGCGGGGCGCGGCGGTGCCCGCGGCGCTCGAGGCGTTCGCCGAGCCAATCGCGGCGTGAAGGTCCTCGTCCGCGAGCCGATCGCGGAGGCGGGGATCGATCTGCTTCGCGCCCGCTTCGAGGTCGACGTGGAGACCGACGGCGACCTCGCCGAGCGGATCGCCGACTACGACGCGATCATCATCCGCAGCGGCACCCGGCTGACCGCCGACCTGATCGAGCGGGGCACGCGGCTGAAGGTGATCGGGCGCGCCGGCGTGGGCGTCGACAACGTCGACCTCGAGGCGGCGTCGAAGCGGGGGATCGTCGTCGCCAACGCGCCCCAGTCGACCGTGATCTCGGCGGCGGAGCACACGATCGGGCTCTTGCTCGCCCTCACCCGCCGTATCCCGCAGGCACACGGCGCGCTCCAAGAGGGCCGCTGGGAGCGGGGACGCTTCGGGGGCCTCGAGCTCGCGGACAAGACGCTCGGCCTCGTCGGCTTCGGGCGCATCGGCCAGCAGGTCGCCCGCCGGGCGCGCGGCCTCGAGATGCGCGTCCTCGCCTACGACCCCTACGTCTCAGGCGAGCGCTTCCGCGAGCTCGGCGCCCAGCGTGCGGAGTCGCTCGAGGGGCTGCTCGCCGCGGCGGACTTCGTCTCGCTGCACGCGACGCTCACGCCGGAGTCTCGCGGCCTCGTGGGGCGGGACGCGATCGCGCGCATGAAGGACGGCGTCCGCATCGTCAACGTGGCGCGCGGCGAGCTCCTCGACGAGGACGCGCTCCTCGCCGCGCTGGAGAGCGGCAAGGTGGCCGGCGCCGCGCTCGACGTCTTCTCGGAGGAGCCGTACGCCGGCCCGCTGCTCGGCCTCGAGAACGTCGTCGTCACTCCGCACCTCGCCGCCTCCACGCACGAGGCGCAGGACCGCGCCGGGCTGATCGTGGCCGAGCAGGTGGCCGCCGCCCTCGAGGGCGGCGTCGTCACGAACGCGGTCAACGTGCCCTCGGTCGCCGCCGAGGACCTCGACGTCCTGGGCCCGTACCTGCCGCTCGCGGCCCAGCTCGGTGCTCTCGCTATCGAGCTGGCGGGCGGCAGCGCGGAGCGCCTCGACCTCCGCTACCTCGGCGAGCTGGCGGAGCGCGATACGCGCCTGCTCACCGTCGCCGCGCTCGACGGAGCCTTTCAGGGCCGCGTCGAGGAGCCGGTCAACTACGTGAACGCGCCGCTCGTCGCCCGGGCGCGCGGCATGGAGGTGCGCGAGGAGCGGCGGCGCGCCTCGCGCGACTTCCGCAGCCTCATGACGGTGACCGCCGTCGCGGGCGGCCGCGAGTTCGCCGTGGCGGGCGCCGTCATGGGCCGCGAGCACGAGCCGCGGCTCGTGCGCGCGCTCGGCTACGAGGTCGAGATCGCCCTCCAGCCGCTGATGCTCTTCGTCGTGAACGACGATCGGCCCGGC